>JAJZSA010000113.1 GCA_021822115.1 Pseudomonadota bacterium | reverse complement strand
ATAGGAGAAGACGTAACGGTCATCGGCCTCGTCGGACTGGTCGGCCAGATGGCGCACCTGCACGGCGACATGTATGCGATAACGGGAGGAATCTTCCATCGGCGCATTTCACCGTATTTTGCCCGGCATGACAAGCAGCATCCCGGCACGCAATGCATTTCGGTTAGAATGCACGTCCAGAATTCAAACCCGAAATAACCTGAGGAACAGCCATGGATTACCAGATCGCCCCTTCGATTCTTTCTGCCAACTTCGCCAAGCTGGGCGAGGAAGTGGACAACGTACTGGCCTCCGGCGCGGACATCGTGCACTTCGACGTGATGGACAACCATTACGTGCCCAACCTGACCATCGGCCCGCTGGTGTGCGAAGCCCTGCGCAAGCACGGCGTGACCGCCCCGATCGACGTGCACCTGATGGTCAAGCCGGTGGACCGCATCATCCCCGACTTCGCCAAGGCCGGCGCGACTTACATCACCTTCCACCCGGAAGCTTCCGAGCACATCGACCGCACTATCGGCATGATCAAGGAGTTGGGTTGCAAGGCCGGTCTGGTGTTCAACCCGGCCACCCCGCTGGACATCCTGGAATACACCCTGCCCAAGCTGGATATGGTGCTGTTGATGTCGGTTAACCCCGGCTTCGGCGGCCAGAAGTTCATCCCGCACGTGCTGGACAAGGCGCGCAAGGTACGCAAGATGATCGACGACGGCGGTTACAAATGCCGCCTGGAGATCGACGGCGGCGTCGGCCCGGCCAACATCAAGGAAGTGGCGGAAGCAGGCGTGGACACCTTCGTCGCCGGTTCCGCAGTGTTCGGCAAGTACAACGCCAACGACAAACACAAGTACGACACCATCATCGGCGAACTGCGCGCAGAGCTGGCAAAAGTCCGCAAGTAATGGCGTTCAAGGACTTCCCACTGCCGATATCGGCCATCGTCATCGACCTCGACGGTACGCTGCTGCATACCGCGCCGGAGCTGGCCGAGTCGGCCAACCGCATGTTGCGCGACATGGGCCGTGCGCCCGTGTCGCAAGACCTGCTGATGAGCTACATCGGCAACGGCATCCACTGGCTGGTGAAACGCGCGCTGACCGGCGACATGCATGCCGAACCCGATGGCGCCCTGTTCGATGAGGCGCTGCCGATCTTCGAGCAGCACTACACCGAACTGGCGTGCACCAGTCAGCCTTTCCAGAACGTGGTGCAAGGTCTGGATGCGATGAAGGCTGCGGGTTTCCGTCTGGGTTGCATCACCAACAAGGTGATGCGCTACACCGACCCGATCCTCAAGGCTTCCGGTCTGGCGCCGTATTTCGAGATCGTGCTGGCCGGCGATACGCTACCCGAGAAGAAGCCGCATCCGCTGCCGCTGCTGCATGCGGCGCAATTCTTCGGCTGCGATATCGAACGACTGTTGCTGGTCGGCGATTCGCTGAGCGATGCGCAGGCGGCGCGTGCTGCAGGCTGCCCCATCTTCTGCGTGCCTTACGGTTACAATCACGGCGAACCGGTCGAGACTTTGAACGTGGATGCCGTCATTCCCGATCTCACCGGCGTGTTGCCGCTTATCAAACCTATCTGACATGACACATACAGACCTCTCTTTGCTGACGAACGATTGGCGATGGTGATCCTGCATCACCGGACGCCCGTCCGCCCATGGTCATCGAACAAACTCTAGAGAGGTCTTTATGCTGTCCCCTATCACCCAAGAACAATTCGACGCGCTGGCTGCACAAGGCTACAACCGCATCCCGCTGGTCGCCGAGACTTTCGCCGACCTCGACACCCCGCTGTCGCTCTACCTGAAGCTGGCCAACCAGCCGTTCTCCTACCTGCTCGAATCGGTGCAGGGCGGCGAACGCTTCGGCCGCTACTCCTTCATCGGCCTGCCGGCCGACACGCGCATCGTGGTGCGCGGCAAGCAGGTGACGCTGCACGAACGCGGTCACGCGACCACGCAGACCGTGGACAACCCGCTGGACTTCATCAGCGACTACCAGAAACGTTTCAAGGTCGCGCCGCTGTCTGGCCTGCCGCGCTTCACCGGCGGCCTGGCCGGCTACTTCGGCTACGACACGGTGCGCTACATCGAACGCAAGCTCGCCGCGACGCAGAAGAAGGACACGATAGGCACGCCCGACATCCTGCTGATGCTGACCGAGCAGCTCGCCGTGGTGGACAACCTCTCCGGCAAGCTGTTCTTCATCGTGTATGCCGACCCGGCGCAGGACGACGCCTACCCGCTGGCGCGCGACCGCCTGCGCGAACTCGTCGGCCTGCTGCGCCGTCCGGTGGATATCCCGTTCACGCCTGCGGTAATGAGCCAGGAAGCGCGCTCCGAATTCGGCGAGGACGCCTTCAAAGCGGCAGTGGAGAGGTCCAAGCGCTACATCTTCGACGGCGACATCATGCAGGTGGTGCTGGCGCAGCGCATGTCGCAGCCTTTCAGCGCCCCGCCGCTGTCGCTGTATCGCGCGCTGCGCAGCATCAACCCCTCGCCCTACATGTTCTATTACGACATGGGCGACCATCATGTGGTCGGCGCCTCGCCCGAGATCCTGGCGCGCGTGGAAGGCGACACCGTCACCGTGCGCCCCATCGCCGGCACCCGCCCGCGCGGCAAGACGCCGGAACAGGACAAGGCGCTGGAGACAGAACTGTTGGCCGACCCCAAGGAACTGGCCGAACATCTGATGCTGATTGACCTCGGCCGCAACGACATCGGCCGCGTCGCCGAACACGGCACGGTGAAACTCACCGACAAGATGGTGATCGAGCGTTATTCGCACGTGATGCACATCGTCTCCAACGTGGAAGCCAAACTGAAGCCGGGACTGGATGCGATGGACGTATTGAAAGCCACCTTCCCCGCCGGGACCGTTTCCGGTGCAGCCAAAGTGCGCGCGATGGAGATCATCGACGAACTGGAACCTTCCAAGCGCGGCATCTACGCCGGCGCGGTGGGTTACTTGGGATTCAACGGCGACATGGACGTGGCCATCGCGCTGCGCACCGCCGTGGTGAAGGAC
>JAJZSA010000112.1 GCA_021822115.1 Pseudomonadota bacterium | reverse complement strand
GGGCGCGAATACATCGAGGCGCCGCGCTGGGCCGACATCGGCATCGTGGTCAGCGTGCTGGTGGTGTTCTACAACGTCGCCGCCACCTTCTCCAAGGGGCGCTACACCGGCATCGCCGGTGTGCTGGTGCTGGACATGCTGGCGCTGTTCGGCATCTACCTGGCCGGTGTGTTCTATACCACCAACATCTCCATCGACCAGTACTGGTGGTGGTGGGTGATCCACCTGTGGGTGGAAGCCACGTGGGAAGTGATGGTCGCCTGCATCATGGCCTACGGTCTGATGAAGGTGCTGGGCGTCAGCCGCAAGATCGTCGAGACCTGGCTGTACATCGAGGTGGCGCTGATGTTCGGCTCCGGCATCCTCGGCCTCGGCCACCACTATTTCTGGATCGGCACGCCGGAATACTGGTTCAGTATCGGCGGCTTCTTCTCCGCGCTGGAACCCATCCCGCTGGTGGCGATGGTGGTGCACGCGGTGTTCGATGCCGGCGCGCGCCACGCGAAGAACTCCAACCATCCGGCCATGGCCTGGCTGATCGCGCACGCCTTCGGCAACTTCTTCGGCGCCGGCGTGTGGGGATTCATGCACACCCTGCCGCAGATCAACCTGTACACGCACGGCACGCAATGGTCGGCCTCGCACGGCCACCTCGCGTTCTTCGGCGCCTACGCCACCATCGTCATCGCCATGTTCTACCTCGCGGTGCAGCGCTGGCGCGGCGGCGTGTGGATGGCGGGCGACCTGCCCGGCAACGGCTGGAGATGGAAGTGGTCGCTGGGCCTGCTCAACCTCGGCATGGTCGGCATGACCGTCGCCATGCTGGTGTCCGGCTATGTGCAGTCGCAGATCGAGCGCGCCATCGAAGGCTCCAGCTGGATCGGCTACTTCGCCGCGCAGGCGCATCATTGGTTCGCGCAGGGCATGTGGTGGCGCGAGCTGTTCGGCGTGATGTTCGCGGCAGGTTTCCTGCTGCTGGCGTGGGATCTGTTGACCATCGGCAAAGGCGAACGGCGGACAGCATCAGAGGTCGCTGCGGCCGATTAACGGACGGTGTGTGGCGCATGCCGGATGGTCTTTCAACGAATCAGGAGGGATAGATGCCAGAGATCGATGAAGAAGGCTACCTGCTCGACCCCATGACCTGGAACGAGCAAGTGGCCGAGCGCTTTGCGCGTGAGGAGGGGATCGTGTTGACGGACGTGCATTGGCAGGCGATCCGCTTCATGCGTGACTATTATGCCGAGCACCAGGTGACGCCCGATGTGCGCCATGTCAGCAAGCATCTTGGTCAGCAGTTGGGACACGAGGCGCGCAACCTGATCTTCGAGCTGTTCCCCTACGGCTACGTCAAACAAGCCTGCCGCATCGCCGGCATGAAACGGCCGCGCGCGTGGAGTACCGGCTGAGCGCGTGCCACATGACCAGCCGCCGTACGGCGGCCCTCTTTTCTTTCTTGACCCGACACCATGGAACTCTGGAAATCGTTCACTGCCGCCCCGCATCGTGTGATGTTCTTCGGCGGTGCCTTGCAGACGCTATTGGCCATGTCGTGGTGGCTGTTCGAACTCGTCACCCGCTACCTGTTGCCGCAATACAGCGTGGCCTGGCCGTTGCCGCCGGTTGCCATCCATAGCTGGCTGTTGTTGTTCGGCATGCTGCCGTTCTTCTTCTTCGGTTTTCTGATGACCACCTTCCCGCGCTGGATGGCAGGAGACGAGATCCCCGCACAGCGTTATGTGCCGGCCTTTGTCTTCATGGCCGCCGGCGTGCTGCTGTTCTATGGCGGTCTGTTGTTCAGTGCCGTGCTGCTGCCGCTGGCCAGTGCGAGCCTGCTGGTGGGCTGGGGCGGCGGGTTATATGCGCTGTGGCGTGTGCTGCGCGACACCCGTCCCGGCGACAAGCGTCATCCCGTCCTGCTGTTCATCGCCTTCAGCCTCGGCTGGCTGGCGCAGGCCGTTGCGCTGGTCGGGCTGCTCGCGGGGGAGGCGGCATGGTCGCGGCTGGCAGTCAACGGCGCGCTATGGGGATTCGTGCTGCCGGTGTTCGCCACGGTCGCGCATCGCATGTTCCCGTTCTTCACCGCCAGCGCTTTACAGCTGCCGCAAGTGCCGCGACCGTTCTGGGCCTTGTGGACCATGCTGGCGGCGAGTCTGGCGCATGGCATGCTCACCGGCTTTGGACTGGAGGCTTGGCTGTGGCTGGCCGACCTGCCCTTGGCGTTCGCGGCTTTCACACTGAGCCGCTTGTGGGGCCTGCGCCGCAGTTTCGCCAATCCGCTGTTGGCTGTGTTGCATGTGGGCTTCGCCTGGGTGACTGTTGCCATGCTGCTCTATGCCGGGCAGAGCCTGTGGCTGTGGGGACAGGGCGCATACATCTGGGGTTTGGCGCCGCTGCATGCGTTGACCATCGGTTGTTACGCCACGCTGGTGATCGGCATGGGCACACGCGTCACGCTCGGCCATTCCGGCTTGCCGTTCCTGATCGACACCCCGGTGCAGCTGATGTTCGCCGGCGTGCAACTGGTCGCGCTACTGCGTGTCGCCGCCGACCTGTTCCCATCCGCCGCCACACCCTGGCTGTATGCCATCGCCGCCGGCGTATGGCTGGCCTGCTTCGCGCCCTGGGTCGGGCGCTACTTGCCGGCCTATTGGCGGCCGCGCGCAGACGGACAGCCGGGGTGAAGCCATGAGACGCAGCGCCTGGTTGCAACCATTGTCGCGCGAACATCATCATGCGCTGAGCCTGGCCAAACAGTGCACGCGCGCGGCGGCGTCGGGCGACGCGGTGCAGATCGCTGCCGCCTGCCAGGCGGCATTGCAGGGATATGCCGCACAGTTGATGCCGCACTTCCAGGTGGAGGAGCGCGAGCTGTTGCCACTTCTCGGTCCGGCGCAGCAAGCCCTGGTGCAGCGCACGCTGACCGAGCATGCCCGCTTGCGCGAGCTGTGTGGCGGCTTGCAGCGGCAGGACGTCGCCGCGCTTGCCGCATTCGGTAGCAGCCTGGCAGAGCATGTGCGTTTCGAGGAGACGGCGTTGTTCCCGGTGCTGGAAGCGATCGGCCCCTGAAACTCGGGCAGC
>JAJZSA010000059.1 GCA_021822115.1 Pseudomonadota bacterium | reverse complement strand
GCAGCCCGGCGTGACCCGTCCGGTCGGCCATATCGCACTGGACGCTTCGTTCAGCCCGATCCTGCGCGTCAGCTACGCGGTCGAGAGCGCTCGTGTGGAACAGCGCACCGACCTGGACAAGCTGATTATCGACATCGAGACCAACAGCGCCATCGATCCGGAAGAAGCCATCCGTTATGCTGCGCGCATCCTGGTGGAACAGTTCTCCGTGTTCGCCGCTCTGGAAGGTACCCCGGCGCCGGTCGAGAAGCCCGCTGCACCGAAGGTCGACCCGCTGCTGCTGCGTCCGGTGGACGATCTGGAACTGACTCCGCGTTCTTCGAACTGCCTGAAGGCGCAGAGCATCCATTACATCGGCGATCTGATCCAGTACACCGAAGCCGACCTGCTGCGCACCCCGAACCTGGGTCGCAAGTCTCTGAACGAGATCAAGCAGGTGCTGGCCGAGCACAACCTGTCGCTGGGCATGAAGCTGGAAAACTGGGCGGCTGTGGCCGACAAATAAAGCTCGCCCGGTCGATGCCGGGACTGAAAGCAAGAGAGGAAAATCATGCGTCACCGTTTAGGACTTAGAAAACTCAACCGCACCAGCAGCCACCGTCTGGCGATGTTGCGCAACATGACCGTGTCGCTGCTGCGTCACGAAGTCATCAAGACCACGCTGCCCAAGGCCAAGGAACTGCGCCGTGTGGCCGAGCCCATCCTGACCCTGGGTAAGAACCCCAGCCTGGCTAACAAGCGTCTGGCATTCGCCCGCCTGCGTGACCGCGAGATGGTCACCAAGCTGTTCGATGAGCTGGGTCCGCGTTATGCAGCTCGCAACGGCGGTTACACACGTATCTACAAGTTCGGCTTCCGCAAGGGCGACAACGCTCCCATGGCGCTGATGGAACTGGTGGATCGTCCTGCCGATGCACAAGCCGTCGAGACCGAAGCCGCTGAATAAGCAGCATCGTCACTGACAAAAAAGGCCGGGTGAGAACCCGGCCTTTTTTGTTTCTGCTGCGTGACGAATCAGCGCAGCAATTTCTGCAGGTAAGGCCCGGTGACGCTGTTTTTATCTGCCGCGATGTCGCGTGGTGAGCCTTGTGCCACGATACGTCCACCGCCTTCCCCACCTTCCGGTCCCAGATCGATCACCCAGTCCGCCGTTTTGATGACGTCCAGGTTGTGCTCGATGATGACCAGCGTGTTGCCCTGGTCGCGCAAGGTATGGATGACTTTGAGCAGCATGTCGATATCGTGGAAGTGCAGGCCGGTGGTCGGTTCATCGAGGATGTACAGTGTGCGACCGGTATCGCGCTTGGACAGTTCCAGCGACAGCTTGACGCGTTGTGCTTCGCCGCCAGAAAGTGTGGTCGCGCTCTGCCCCAGCGTGATATAGCCCAGTCCCACATCGAGCAAGGTTTGCAGTTTGCGCTTGATGACGGGAACGGCATTGAAGAACTCGTGCGCATGCTCCACCGTCATATCCAGCACCTGGTGGATGTTCTGTCCCTTGTACAGCACCTCCAGCGTCTCGCGGTTGTAACGCTGGCCATGGCATACGTCGCATGGCACGTACACGTCCGGCAGGAAGTGCATCTCCACTTTGATGACGCCGTCCCCCTGACAGGATTCGCAGCGCCCCCCTTTGACGTTGAACGAGAAGCGACCCGGTCCATAGCCGCGCTCGCGTGCCATGGGCACGCTGGCGAACAGGTCGCGGATGGGCGTGAACAGGCCGGTGTAGGTGGCCGGGTTGGAACGCGGCGTGCGGCCGATGGGCGACTGGTCGACTGCGATCACCTTGTCGAAGAATTCCAGCCCATGGATCTCACGGTAGGGCGCCGGCTCAGCGATGCTGCCATACAGATGTTGCGCGACGGCGCTGTACAGCGTGTCGTTGATGAGGGTCGACTTGCCCGAACCTGAGACGCCGGCGATGCAGGTGAGCAGCCCCACCGGCAGGTCCAGCGTCACATCCTTCAGGTTGTTACCGGAGGCGCCGATGATCTGTAGGCGACGTTCGGGATCGGGTTTGCCGTATGACTTGGGGGGCTGGATCGATTTGCGCCCGGACAGATAGGCGCCGGTCAGCGAGTGCGGGTTGGCGCATACTTCGTCCGGCGTGCCTTGTGCCACGACGGTGCCGCCGTGTTCGCCCGCGCCGGGCCCCATGTCCACCACGTAATCCGCCGTGCGGATCGCATCCTCGTCATGTTCCACCACGATCACGCTGTTGCCCATGTCGCGCAGACGTTTCAGCGTGGCCAGCAGACGGTCGTTGTCGCGCTGGTGCAGGCCGATGGACGGCTCATCCAGCACATACATCACGCCAGTCAGACCGGAGCCGATCTGCGAGGCCAGACGGATACGTTGTGCCTCGCCGCCGGAGAGCGTCTCGGCTGAACGTTCCAGAGACAGGTAGTCCAGCCCCACGTTGTTGAGGAAGGTGAGCCGACTGGCGATCTCCTGCACGATCTTCTCTGCGATGGCCGCCTTGTTGCCTGGCAGTTGCACATTCTGGAAGAAAGTCAGCGCCTGCTTCAGCGGCAGCGCACTCAATTCGTAGATGGTGCGTTCGGCGACACGCACGTGACGCGCTTCTTCGCGCAGGCGGGTGCCCTTGCAGTCGGGACAGGCACAACTGTTCAGATACTTGGCCAGTTCCTCGCGCACGGTGGGCGAGTCGGTCTCGTTGTAGCGACGTTGCAGGTTATTGACGATGCCCTCGAACGGATGTTCGCGCAGCACTTTCTTGCCGCGTTCGTTCAGATAGGTGAAGGCGATCTCGGTGCGGCCACTGCCATGCAGCACCACCTGCTGGATCTTCTCGGGCAGGGTCTCGAAGGCTTGCTCCAGGTCGAAGTCGTAGTGCTTGGCCAGGCTGTCCAGCATCTGGTAGTAGAACTGATTGCGCCGATCCCAGCCCTTGATCGCGCCGCTGGACAACGACAGGTTGGGGAAGGCCACGATGCGCGCTGGATCGAAGAACGAGATCACGCCCAGACCATCGCACTTGGGGCAGGCGCCCATCGGGCTGTTGAACGAAAACAGGCGAGGCTCCAGTTCTTGCAGCGAATAGTTGCAGATGGGGCAGGCGAACTTGGCCGAGAACAGATGCTCCTTGCCCGAATCCATCTCCACTGCCAGCGCGCGGCCATCGGCATGGCGCAGTGCGGTCTCGAACGATTCGGCCAAGCGCTGCTTGGCATCCGGCGCGACCTTGAGGCGGTCCACCACGATCTCGATGGTGTGTTTCTGGTTCTTGGAAAGCTTGGGCAGGTCGTCCATCTCGTATACCTTGCCGTTCACGCGCAGGCGCACGAAACCTTGCGCGCGCAGCTCATCGAACAGCTCGGCCTGTTCGCCCTTGCGCTCCACCACGATGGGCGACAGGATCATCACCTTGGTGCCCTCGGGCAACGCCAGCACGCTGTCCACCATCTGGCCCACGCTCTGTGCCTGCAACACGATGTCGTGTGCGGGGCAGTGCGGATCGCCGGCGCGCGCGAACAGCAGGCGCAGGTAGTCGTGGATCTCGGTGACCGTACCCACGGTCGAACGCGGGTTGTGCGAAGTGGCTTTCTGTTCGATGGCGATGGCCGGGGAGAGCCCCTCGATCAGGTCCACGTCGGGCTTCTCCATCAATTGCAGGAATTGACGCGCATAGGCCGACAGCGATTCCACATAGCGGCGCTGCCCCTCGGCATACAGCGTGTCGAACGCGAGCGAGGACTTACCCGAGCCCGACAGGCCGGTCACGATCACCAGCTGGTTGCGCGGGAGGTCGAGGTTGATGTTCTTCAGGTTGTGCGTGCGTGCGCCGCGGATCTTGATCTGTTCCATGTCTGCCCAGTACGGGAAAAAACGACCCGCCAATATACGCGAAAAAGAGCGCTCGCCCAAACATGCGACGCGTGGCGGCAGGCAAGGCAACACTGTCGCCGGGGCGTTGATGGGCGGCGCGTCTGTTAAGATAACGGCCCTTCGCAACCCACCCGTCCGAGCAACATGTCCATCCCGGAAACCATGACCCCGACCGAACGGCGCGCCAGCATCGGCCTCGCCAGCGTCTATGGCCTGCGCATGCTGGGCCTGTTCATCATCCTGCCCATCTTCGCCCTGTATGCCGAACAACTGCCCGGTGGCGAGAGCCACTTCCTGATCGGCGTCGCGCTCGGTGCCTATGGCCTGACGCAGGCCATCCTGCAGATCCCGGCGGGCTGGATGTCCGATCGTTTCGGCCGCAAGCCGATCATCATCGTCGGGCTGCTGCTGTTCGCCGCGGGCAGCTTCATCGCGGCCTCCGCACACGACATCTACTGGATCATCATCGGCCGCGTGATCCAGGGCGCTGGCGCCATCAATGCCGCCGTGATGGCGCTGACCGCCGACCTGACGCGCGAAGAGCATCGCACCAAGGCGATGGCGATGATCGGCATGACCATAGGCGTGACCTTCTCCCTGTCCATGATCCTGTCGCCCATCCTGTACAAGCATATCGGTGTGCCCGGCATGTTCGAGCTGATCGGCGTGCTGGCGTTCGTGTCCATCGCCGTGGTGCTGTGGTTCATCCCGAATCCGCGCATCACGCGCTTCCACTCGGATACCGAGACCAATACCGGCAAGCTCAAGGAAGTGCTGCGCAACGCTGACTTGTTGCGCATGGATTTCGGCGTGTTCACCCTGCATGCGATCCTGATGTCGGTGTTCATGCAAGTGCCGTTCATCCTGCGCGACCTCGGACTGGATGCGCAGCACCAGTGGCAGGTGTACCTGCCGGTGATGCTGATCGCCTTCGTGCTGATGGTGCCGCCCATCGTCATTGCCGAGAAGAAAGCCAAGATGAAGCAGGTGTTCATGCTGGCGATCTTGCTGGCCGCGCTGGCGCAACTGGCCATCCTGTTCCTGCATGGCAGCCTGTGGGGCGTGGCGCTGGCGCTGCTGGTGTTCTTCACCGCGTTCAACGTGCTGGAAGCCACGCAGCCCTCCATTGTCAGCAAGATCTCCCCGCTGGCGGCCAAGGGGACCGCCATGGGCGTGTTCAGCAGCGTGCAGTTCTTCGGTGCCTTCTTCGGTTCCGCCATGGGCGGGTTGGTGATGCAGTTGTGGGGCGGCGATGCAGTGCTGTTGTTCGCGGTGGGCATGCTGCTGCTGTGGCTGCTGGTGGCCTCCGGCATGCGGCCGCCGCAGGCGCTGCTGACCAGGATGTACCACCTGCCCGAGATGGACGAGTCGGCGGCAAGCGCGCTGCGGCAGTCTCTGGCACAATTGCGCGGTGTCCAAGAGGTGCTGGTGGTGGCGAACGAACAGATCGCCTGCCTCAAGGTGGAGATGAGCGGCTTCGACGAAGCTGCGGTGGAAAATCTAGTGAAAGGGGCATGAGATGTCTGTGAACAAAGCGATCCTGGTAGGCCGTCTGGGCAAGGACCCGGAGACCCGCTACATGACCAGCGGCGAGGCGGTGACCAACGCCACGCTGGCGACCTCGGAGAACTACAAGGACAAGAACGGCGAGAAGCAGGAACGCACCGAGTGGCATAACCTGGTGTTCTATCGCCGCTTGGCCGAGATCGCTGGCGAATACCTGAAGAAGGGTTCGCAGGTTTACATCGAAGGCCGTATCCAGACGCGCAAATGGCAGGACAAGGATGGCAAGGACCGTTACACCACCGAGATCGTGGTCAACGAGATGCAGATGCTGGGCGGCAAGGCCTCCGGCGGCGGCAGCTTCGAGGTGATGGATAGCGGTTCTTCCGCGCCGGCACGCAGTGCCCCGGCGGCCCGTCCTGCGGCAGCAGCGCCGGCCAAGGGCAGCTTCGACAACTTCGACGACGACATCCCGTTCTGACCCATTCCCGCAGCAACGCCCGTGAGCAAGGCATTCACCCGCGAGAGCGACGCTGACATCGACGATGACGATGCGGTGTCGCTGCCCGCCATCCCCGCCGGCAGCAAGAACTACATGACGCCGGCCGGCTATCGCCGCCTGAAACAGGAGTACATGCAGTTGCTGGACGTGGAACGTCCGGCGCTGGTGCAGACCGTCGCCTGGGCCGCCTCCAACGGCGACCGTTCGGAGAACGGCGACTACATCTATGGCAAGAAACGCCTGCGCGAGATCGATCGTCGCCTGCGTTTTTTGGCCAAGCGCATGGAAGGTTCGGCGGTGGTCGACCCGGTGCAGCGCGCGGGTTGCGACCAGGTATTCTTCGGTGCCACGGTCACGGTATGCCATGCGGATGGCGTCGAACGCAGCTACAGCATCGTCGGTATCGACGAGGCGGATGCCGGGCGTGGCCTGATCAGCTGGGTGTCGCCGCTGGCGCGCGTGCTGCTCAAGGCGCGCGAGGATGACGTGCTGTCGTTGCCCTTGCCGGAGGGCGTGGAAGAGCTGGTGGTGGTGCGCGTGGAATATCGTGAGATCGAATTCGAGTGAAGGGACAACCATGAAATATCTGAAGAACGAATTGCCCATCGTGCTGGCCGTGAGCGTGCTGGGTTTGGGGCTGGTGCTCGAGCACGGCGCGCTGGCACAGGGCGGCGTCATGCTGTGGGGGCTGCTGGGGGTGATCCTGGCCGCCATCATCGGCGTGGCCTTCCGCATCGCCCATCATGCCGAAGTGCTGGCGGTACGCCTGGGCGAGCCTTATGGCACGCTGATCCTCACGCTGGCAGCGGTATCGGTGGAGGTGGTGATCCTGGTGGTGTTGCTGATGGGCGAGCCTAACCCGACGCTGGCGCGCGATACCGTGGTGGCGGCGGTGATGTTCGACATCAACGGCATCCTCGGTCTGGCCGCCATCGTCGGTGGCCTCAAGCATGGGCAGACCAAGTACAACATCTCCTCGGCCAATGCCTATACCGGCATGCTGCTGGTCGCCATCGGCATCGGCATGTTCGTGCCGGATTTCGTGCCCGACGCGCAATGGCAGATCTATTCCATCTTCTCGGTGTGCATGATGGCGCTGATGTATGCCGGCTTCCTGCGCTTGCAAACGGTCGAGCATCGCACTTTCTTCGAGTATTCCAGCGAGACCGACGAGGAAGCGCATGACCAGGCGCACAGTCCGAACAGCCTGCATGTCGGCATCATGGTCGGTGCCATCGTGCTGGTGGGGCTGCTGTCCGAGGTGCTGTCCGTGCTGCTGGATGCCGGACTGGCGGCGAGCGACCTGCCCAAGGCTATCCCCGCAGTGCTGGTGGCGCTGATCTCGGCCAGCCCGGAGATCCTCACCGCACTCAAGGCGGCCCAGCAGGATCGCATGCAGACCACGGTGAACATCGCGCTGGGCGCCTCGCTCGCCACCGTGCTGTTGACGCTGCCGGTGATCGAGGCCATCGCCTTGTTCAGCGGTGAGCGCATCGTGATGGCGCTCACGCCGGTGCAGGGCGGCATGCTGCTGCTGACCTTCCTGGCGGTGATGAACAACCTGCACGACGGCGAGACCAATGCCATCGAGGGCATCAGTCACTTCGCGTTGTTCGCCGCCTTCATCGCATTGGTGTTGCTCGGCTTGTTCTAGGCGGTGCGTTCCAGCACCGCGGCGAAGAAGCCGTCGGTGTCGTGCTGCTGCGGGGCGAGTTGCAGGTAATCGCCCATGGGCAGGTCGATGTGCTGCTGCTTGAGCACTTCGCCTGCCGGCAGCAAGCTGTATTCCGTATGCGCGGCGAGGAAGTCGCGCACCACGTCCTGATTCTCCTCCTGCAACACGCTGCACGTCGCATAGACCAGACGACCGCCTTTCTTCACCAGGCGTGCCGCCGATTCCAGGATGGCGCGCTGCTTGGCGTTCAGCTCAGCCACGCTTTCGGCTGACTGACGGAACTTGAGGTCGGGATTGCGGCGCAGCGTGCCGAGACCGCTGCACGGTGCATCCACCAGCACGCGGTCGATCTTGCCGGCCAGACGCTTCACCTTCTGGTCGTTCTCGTGCGCGATCAGTTGTGGCTGCACGTTGGACAGCCCCGAACGCTTCAGGCGCGGCTTGAGGTTGGTCAGCCGTTTCTCCGAGATGTCCCAAGCATACAGGCGGCCCTGCGAATTCATCAAGGCGCCCAGCATCAGCGTCTTGCCGCCGGCGCCGGCGCAGAAATCCACCACCATGTCGTTGCGCTTGGGCGCCAGCAGCAGGCCGAGCAACTGGCTGCCTTCATCCTGCACCTCGAAGCGGCCGGACAGGAACAGCGCATGTTTGTTCAATGCCGGTTTGTCGCGCAGGCGGATGCCATAGGGCGAATACGGTGTGGGGCGTGCTTCCATGCCTTCCGCTTGCAGAGCTTGCAGCACTTCGTTGCGGTTGGCGAGCAGGCTGTTCACGCGCAGGTCGAGCGGTGCGGGCTGTTGCATGGCGCGACCGAGCGCGAGGATGGCTTCCTCGTCGTATTGTGAACGCATCTTCTCCACCACCCATTGCGGCAGTTCGGCGCGCACGTCGAGCGGCAGCGTGCTCTCGTCCAGTCCTTTCACATTGCCCAGCCAGACGGCTTCACCCTGGCGTAGCAAGGGCTCCAGTTGGCGCACGTTGTAGCCGCCGAAACGCACCCAATAGGCGAGCGCCAGACGGCGCGGCGTAGGCTGGCCTTTCTCTTCCAGCTGGCAGGCATGCTCCAGCAGCAGGCGATGGCGCAGGATGCCGAACAGGGTCTCGGCTACCAGTTTGCGTTCGTTGGAACCGATGCGCTCGGTCTGGAAGAAGTTGCGCAATACGGCATCCGCCGGGTGCGCCATCTTGAGCGCGGTGCGCACAGCCTGGATGACCAGTTCGAGTCGGTATTCGGTGATGAGCATGATGTTCCTTAATTGTCCGCGAGGCGGATATCGGTGATGACAGCTTCGCCGGCGACACTGCCGTCGCTGGCGAGGTGGCGTAATTTTACCGGTAACAAGCGGTATTCCTGGGCGAACCAGATCTCCAGCCCTTCCTTGCCGGGCGCATGCAGCTTGCGGAAGTGTACGGTATGCAGCTTGCCTAGCGGCGTGAAGATCTCTTCGTTGGTGGTCACCTCGAAGCGGTAACGTTCCCAGTCGCGCGCATTGGTGATGGCAATGGGCAACACATCGCCGCTCTCCGGCAGCGGCGGGAACTGGTACATCATGCTCAGCATGTCCTGCGTCGCGTCGTCGAGGGGCAGCTGGCGCCCCGAATCGAACTGCAAGGTGTGCTGCGCATAGTCGAAGCGCACGCCATCCTTGCGCTGCTGCCCGTCGTCCTGCTTGTTCTCGCTGTAACGTTCTGGATGTAGGGTGATGCCGTCGGTGCGGCCCTGGCTGTGCTGCACCAGCTGGTATGACTTGACCAGCCGCGCCAGCCCGATGGTGCGCGTGGTGGCGGTGATGTCGTAATGGTCGCCGCTGATCACCAGCTCATGGCGCGCTTCGCCGACAGCCAGTCCGTCCTGTCCCAGGCGCACGGAGAACTTGAGGAAGGCGCGCTGTGGCAAGGCCGGACGCGCCGGTGTCGTCGCCGTGACCGCTGCCGGTGCCACAGCGCTGGTTGTCTCGGTCACGGCAGAAGCGGCGGCGACTGCGGATGCGCTGACGGTCGCGGTCACCATGCTGGCCGGACTGTCTGCCGCTGCAACGGCGGAAGCGGGCTGCGGTGTGGCGGCGACCGCGGAAGCACTGCGCTCGCTCGGCGCCGTCTCTGCGACCGCAGAAGCGGTCACGGCACTGGCCGCTGCGGCGAATGACGGTGCGGCGGGTGGAGCTGCGGGTGTGCGCGGCGCAGCACGCTGTTTGGGTGCGCGTAGCTGCGGCAGCGGGATCAGTTGTGCGGCCAGCGGCGGCAGGTCGGGCTCGGCTGCCGGCAGTTCGATGGGCGGCAGCCACAGTAACAGCGCATGGAGTGCGGTGGAGAGCGCCAGCGCGAGGGACAGTCGACGCCAGGCGGGCGACGGGCGTGCGGTGTTCACGGCACCATGTTCAGGGTGCGCAACTCCTGCACCAGTTGCGAACCGTCATCCTCGGTCACCACCACCTTGCATGGCATGTAACCGTGGTCGATGGCCAGCCACAGTTCGGATTTCCAGGCGGTCTTCTGCGGCAGTGTGTACAGATAGTAGCTGCGCAGTTTGCCGAACGGCACTTCCACTGTCTGCGCCGGATTGAGCTGGTAATGATAGGGTTCCAGCTTGTGACCGTTGGTCATGTAGAAGTCGATCTCCAGGCGGCCATGCGGCGGCACGATGATGAACTGGTACATCACGCTCAGGCGGTCCTGCGTATGCGGCGGCAATGCCAGCTGGCGGATGCCGGACTGGCTGCTCAAGGTGAGCTCGTTATGCTGCCAGTCGAAATCGGCGATGCTGTCCTTGCTGGTGTCACGCGTGCGGCGATGGGTGAAGCGGTGTGGGATCAGGCCTTGCTCGGTGACCTCGCCCTCGCTGTTGACGATGATGGTTTCCGGTTGGAACAGTGCGAGCAGCCCCACCGGTCTGGTGATGCTGGTGATGCGATACTGGTCATCGTTGCGTTCGAACACCTCGTTCACTTCGGCCAGCTTGATACCTTGTTTGAGGATGTCGTATTTCGCTTCGATGCGCTGCGGCCAAGTGTCTGCCTGTGCCAAGGCAGACAGGGTGCAAAGCAGGAGGGCGAACAGGGCGCGCATGTTCAATCCAGTCCGGGCGAGATCAGGGTGGTGCCCAGTTGCTCCAGGCGGTCGACTTCGACGCGCCCGTGGGCGTTCAGGCGCACCTGGTCGCGACACAGCCAGCGTACCGCCTGCGGCAGGATGCGATGCTCTTCATGCAGCACGCGTGCGGCCAGCGTATCCGGCGTGTCGTCCTGCAATACCGGCACTGCGGCCTGGAGGATGATGGGGCCGACATCGAGGTCCGGGGTCACGAAAT
Source organism: Pseudomonadota bacterium (assembly GCA_021822115.1). The sequence goes on along the minus strand of JAJZSA010000059.1, from coordinate 5,877 downwards.
GCACGGTGCAACCGTGGATCTTCACGCCGTCGCGCAGCGCACGCGCATGCGTGTCCACGCCGGTGTAGGCGGGCAGCAGCGAAGGGTGGATGTTGATCAGGCGGCCGCTGTAACGCGTCACGAAACCCGGGGTGAGGATGCGCATGAAGCCAGCCAGCACCACCAGGTCCGCTTGGTGGCGGTCGATCTCCTGTGCCAGGGCAGTATCGAAATCATCGCGGCTGGCGTAATCCTTGTGCGCCACCACGGCCGTGGCGACGCCTTGTTCCCGGGCGACGGGCAAGCCTTCGGCATCAGCCTTGTTGCTGATCACCGCGGCGATGCGGCAAGGCAGACGGGCGCGCAGCAAGGCTTCCATGTTGCTGCCGCGACCGGAGATGAGGATGACGATGTTCTTTGCCGCGGGCATCAGCGTACTTGGGTCTGGTGCTCGTCGCCGTTGCGCGGACGGATGCTGCCGATGCGCGATACCGTCTCGCCTGCGGCTTGCAGATGGGCGATGGCGGCGTCGGCATCCGCTGCCGCCACGATCACCACCATGCCGATGCCGCAGTTGAAGGTGCGGAACATCTCCTGCTGCGCGACCTTGCCCTCGCTTTGCAGCCACAGGAACAGGCGCGGCATCTGCCAGGTGCTGCTGTCGATGTCGGCCACCACATTGGCGGGCAACACGCGCGGCACGTTCTCGGTGATACCGCCACCAGTGATGTGCGCCATGCCCTTCACGTTCACTTTCTGCATCAGCGACAGCATGGGTTTCACATACAGGCGGGTGGGGGCCATGATGCAGTCGGCCAGCGTGCGTTCGCCGTCGAATTTCTCGTTCAGGTCGGGCTTGCTGCGCGCGATGATCTTGCGCACCAGCGAATAGCCGTTGGAGTGGGCGCCGTTGGAGGCCAAACCCAGCACCACGTCGCCGGCCTGGATGGTGTCGCCGGTGATGATCTTGCTCTTCTCCACCACGCCGACGGCGAAGCCGGCCAGATCGTATTCGCCCACCGGGTACATGCCCGGCATCTCGGCGGTCTCGCCGCCGATCAGCGCGCAACCGGAATCCTCACAGCCCTTGGCGATGCCCTTGATGACTTCGGTGGCGGCCGGTACGTCCAGCTTGCCGCAGGCGAAGTAATCGAGGAAGAACAGCGGTTCGGCACCCTGCACCAGGATGTCGTTCACGCTCATTGCGACCAGATCGATGCCCACGGTGTCGTGGCGGTTGAGTTCGAAGGCCAGCTTGAGTTTGGTGCCCACGCCATCGGTGCCGGAGACCAGCACCGGCTCCTTGAACTTCTTCGAGATCTCGACCAGACCGCCGAAGCCGCCGATGCCGGACAGCACCTCGGGGCGCATGGTGCGCTTGGCATAGGGTTTGATGTTCTCGACCAGCTGGTCGCCCGCGTCGATGTCTACACCGGCGTCACGATAGGAGAGGGAGTCGTTCTGGCTCAAGTTGAGTTCTCGCTTTCTGGAATGGTAAAGTGCGGCACGATTTTCGCTGCGGATTTTACCCGAAATGACCGTCTCCCGCTCTGTCGCCATGCTCTGGCTGGCGCTGGCCGTCGTCACCTTTGCCTTGCTCTACCTGTTGGCTCCCATCCTGGCGCCGTTCGTCGCTGCGGCCGTGCTGGCCTACATCTGCGACCCGCTGGTGGATCGCCTGTGCGCCGCCGGGTTGCCGCGCACCGTGGCGGTGTTGCTGGTGATGCTGGGTGCGTTGCTTCTCGGTGCTGGCCTGCTGCTCATCCTGTTGCCTTTGTTGCAGCAGGAATCGGCCTTGCTGGTGGAGCGTCTGCCGCAGTGGCTGGATGCCGCGCGCAACCGTCTCGGGCCGTGGTTGCAGCAGACCCTGGGTATGCAGGTGGACTGGGGCGGTGCGGCGCTCAAGCAATGGATGCTGGAACACTGGCAGCGTGCGGGCGGTCTGGCATCGGGCGTGTTGTTGCCCTGGTTGGGCGAGAGCGGTGGCGCTTTGTTGGGCATGTTCGCCAACCTGCTGCTGTTGCCGGTGGTGATGTTCTACCTGCTGCGCGACTGGGACGAACTGCTGGCGCGCGTGGATGACCTGCTGCCGCGCCATTGGCATGTACGTATCCGCACCATCGCCCGCGAAGCAGACAGCGTGCTGGCCGAGTTCTTGCGCGGGCAATTGGCGGTGATGGCGGTGATGAGCGTGTTCTATGCGCTCGCGTTGTGGTTGGTCGGCTTGGAGTTCGCCCTGCCTATCGGTATCGTCGCCGGCGTCCTGGTGTTCGTGCCCTATCTGGGCATGGTGCTGGGCTTGTTGCTGGCTACCCTGGCGGCCGCCATGCAATTCGGCTTCGGTACCGACTTGCTGTGGGTATGGGGGGCGTTCGCGGCCGGGCAGCTGCTGGAAGGCATGCTCGTCACCCCGTGGCTGGTGGGCGATCGCATCGGTCTGCATCCGCTGGCGGTGATCTTCGCGCTGATGGCCTTCGGCCAGTTGTTCGGCTTCTTCGGCATCCTGCTGGCCTTGCCGCTGGCGGCGGTGTTGCTGGTGCTGTTGCGCCATTTGCGTCAGCACTATCTTTCAAGCACGATGTATCGCAAACCATGAACCAGATGTTGCTGGGCATCGCACCGGAGTGGGTGCCTTCCCTCGATAACTTCGTCGTCGGCCGCAACGCGGAACTGCTGGCCGCGCTGCGCCAGGCGCAGACAGGGGCGATCTACCTGTGGGGCGCGGCCGGCAGCGGCAAGAGCCACCTGTTGCAAGCCATGGCGCTGCGCCAGCCGGATGCTTGTTACGCTGCAGGGGCTGTGCCGGAGGCGGCGCGCTGCGTGGCGCTGGACGATGTCGAGCGGCTGGACGACGCGGCGCAGGTCGCTTTGTTCGAGCTCTATAACCGCATGCGCGAACAAGGGGGATTGCTGCTGGTGAGCGGCACGCAGGCGCCGCTACATCTGGTCTTGCGCGACGACTTGCGTACGCGGCTGGGCTGGGGGCTGGTCTATCAAGTGCAGGCGCTGAACGATGAGGAAAAGGCCGAAGCGCTGCGCCAGCATGCCGGGGCGCGCGGTTTCGAATTGCCGCCGGAAGTCACGCAATACCTGCTGCGCCACGGTCGGCGCGACCTGTCCTCGTTGCTGCGCGTGCTGGATGCGCTGGACGAGCATTGCCTGCGCCTCAAGCGCGCCGCTTCGGTGCCATTGCTCAAGGAAGTGATGGCGCAGCCGTTCTGACGGAATGTGATGCGTTTGTTTTTTAATGCATAATGCGCCCCGGCCGGAAACGCCGGGCTGATGGTGGCGGCACGTACCATATCCAAATCTAAACTCTCAAGCGGGGGCGCGTAATGAAGAAGTATGCATTCTGTTTATCTGCGGCATGTCTGATCGGTAGCAACGTTTGGGCGCAGGACCAGACCTATGATGCACGTTCGTTGGCTATGGGCGGCGCTGGCGCGGCGACCGCCAATGCGCGCAATGCGGCCTTCCTCAATCCTGCTGCGGCCGCCGGCGAGAAAGACAAGTTCGCCCTCGAGTTCCCTATCGTCAGCGCCCGCTTCCTGGATGCCAATAGTCTGCAGAAGGATGCGGATACGCTGAGCACCAACGCGAACAACCTGACCAATGCGCTGACCAGCTTCCAGAATGCGATGACTGCGTTGCAAGCCAATCCCACGACCGCCAATGCGACCGCGGTGCAGTCGGCTTCCTCCACGGCCGGTACGGCGCTGACCAACTTCAATACTTCCCTGAACACCGTCAGCGGAAAATCGCTCACCGGCGGTTTGTTCGCCGGCGCTTTGCTGGCGGTTCCCGGCAGTACGCTGGGCGTGGCGCTGATGGTGGATGGTCGCGCCGAGCTGGGCGGGCAATTCAACTATGCCGCCGCCGACAACTCCACGGTGACTAATCTGGCGTCAGCCATGAACTCCTGCGGTGCTGCGACAGGGACTGCCACGCAGATTGCGACCGCCTGCCAGACCGCAGCCAACAGCGTGGGTACTGGCGGCCAGGTGACCGGTTTGCAGTCGCAATTGCTGGTGCGCGGTGTGGTGAGCAAGGATGTGGGGATCACGCTGGCGCACCATTTCGATGTCTGGGATGGTGTCGATATCGGCGTGACCCCCAAGTTCACCCAGTTGCGTACTTTCGATATCGCTTCTTCCGCGCAGAGTGGCAACGGCGTGTCGACCAGCTACGGCGCCAATTCCGAGAACAGCAGCAGCGTGTTCAATATGGATGTCGGTGCCTTGAAGACCTTGTCGCGTAACGGTGATAGCGAGATCAAGGTCGCTGTGGTGGTCAAGGACCTGATGTCGAAGAACGTGAAGACCGTGCTGGGCAACGACATCACCATCAAGCCGCGCGCCACCGTCGGTGTCGGTTATGTGACCGACCTGGTCAGTGCCAACGTCGACGTGGATGTGATCACCAACAAGCAGATGATCGCCGGCTTCGGTGCCGACTCGCAGTTCATCCGTCTGGGCGCGGAGTTCGATGCCTGGAAGTGGGCGCAGGTGCGCGTGGGCTATCGTCATGACCTGAAGGGCAACTACAAGGGGCTGCCGTCGTTGGGCTTGGGCTTGTCGCCGTTCGGCGTGCATCTGGACCTGTCGGTCGCCGCGGCTGCCAAGAACGAAGTTGCCGCGGCATTGCAGACCGGTTTCCACTTCTGATCGGCTGCTTCTGCAAAAGGCCTGCATGTAGAATGCAGGCCTTTTTTATTTGGGGAAACGGACGTGAACCTGGCTCTATTCGATCTGGACAATACCTTGCTCAGCGGCGACAGCGACTTCGAATGGTCGCAGTTCCTCATCGAGCAGGGCGTGCTCGACCGCGAACTGTTCGAGGCGAAGAACCTGGCGTTCTACGAGCAATACAAGGCGGGCACGCTGGATATCCATGAGTTCCTCGATTTCCAGCTGAAACCTTTGTCGCGCCATGCGCGCAAGGTGCTGGACCAGTGGCATGAGGAATTCATGCACCGCAAGGTGCGCCCGATGATGGGCGAGCAGGCGCGTGCGCTGGTACGCAGCCATCTGGAGGCGGGCGATATATGCGTGGTGATCACCGCCACCAACAGTTTCGTCACCGCGCCCATCGTGCGCGAATTCGGCATCGAGCACCTGATCGCCACCGACCCCGAAGAAAAGGAGGGCGAGTTCACCGGTCGCGTCGCCGGTGTGCCCAGCTTCCGCGAGGGCAAGGTCGTGCGCATGGAGCAATGGCTGGCCGCGCGCGGCTGGGGCTGGGACAGTTTCGCATCGAGTACTTTCTACAGCGATTCGCTGAACGATCTGCCGCTGTTGTCGCGGGTGCGGCGGCCGGTGGCGGTCGATCCCGATGCCACCTTGCGTGCCCATGCCGAGCAGCAGGGCTGGCCGGTGATCTCCCTGCGCGGATGAGGTGCGCCATGTGCGGTGTATAATCGCGCCCGTCGCCGCATTTTCGCGGCGATTCGAATTTTTTGAGCGATGATCAAACGACTCTTCAAACGCATGTTCGGCAAGCCGGCTGCCCAGCGCAAGGCCGGTGCCGGTCAGGCCATCCCCTTCGAGGAGCACGGCGTCGCGCGGGACGGCATTAGCCAGGCCGCGCGCCGCGTGACCGAAGGTCTGCAAGCCGCCGGTTACCAGGCCTTCGTGGTCGGCGGTGCGGTGCGCGACCTGTTGCTGGATCGCCATCCCAAGGATTTCGACGTCGCGACCGATGCCACGCCGGAAGAGGTCAAGCGCGTGTTCCGCCGTGCGCGCATCATCGGGCGTCGCTTCCGTCTGGTGCACGTGATGTTCGGCAACGAGACGGTGGAGGTATCCACCTTCCGCCGCGCCGTCGAGGCGGAAGAGGCGGAGACCGACGAACATGGCCGTATCCTGCGCGACAACGAGTTCGGCGACATGGAGCAGGATG
>JAJZSA010000058.1 GCA_021822115.1 Pseudomonadota bacterium | reverse complement strand
AGCGCCACGCTCATCACCAGCAGGAACATCACCATGAGCGCCGACATCAGGTCGGCGAAGGAGATCCAGAACGGTTTCTCGCCTTCATCCTTGTTGCGCCGCGTGACGGGAATGATCTTGCCCAGCATGTCCGCCCCTCAGCCTCAGTTCGACACCGAACCGAGCGTGTCTTCCAGTTCCTGGATGCCTTCGCGCAGCAGCTTGACCGAGTCGGACAGCGCCAGATGGAACTCGCGGTTGGCTTCGCCCACGGCCTTGGTCAGGCCGTTGCTGAACGATTCGTGCGCGTGGCCGATCACGTCGGATACCTTGTCCAGATAGCCGTCGGCCTGCTGCTGCGCCTCGACCAGTTTTGCGGTGGCGGCTTCGATGCGCGACACCACATCGTGCGACATCGCGGCGTCGCGTTTGGCCTGTTCCACGATGAGCTGCATCGAGCCGACCAGTTCGGTCATCGCGTCGCGCGCCTTCTGGTAGTCGGCGAACACGTTGCTCAGTGTGTTGGTGGCCGCGCCCACGGCACCGGCGGCCTGTGCCAACTGGCCGCCCAGCTGCGCGCTCTTGTCCAGCGTGGCGGTCACGCTGTCGCCGGCCTTGGCGAAATCCTTGGCCGCCAGATACAGCGTGTCGGCGCCGTTGTTGAGCTTGGTCAGCGCATCGCCGGTGGTGCTGCGCATGGCTTGCACGGCAGCCTTCATCTCCACGATGGCGAGGTTCACGCCTTCCACCAGCGCAGTCACCTGGCTGTTGAACTGGCCCACCATGGCCTGGCTGCTGGCGGCCATGGCGTCCTGCTGTTGTTTGCTGGCGGCACCGGCCGAGCGCACCTGCGTGCCCAGCTCTTCGATGATCACGCCCATGCGGTCGGACAGGTTGTCCAGCGCCTGCTGCAAACCCTGCTTGGTATCGCCCTGCGATTGTTCCAGCAGCGCGCGCACCTGCTCGACGAACTCGCCCAGCTTCTCGTTCATGATGCGCTGGCGCGCTTCGGCGCCGGCCATGGTCTCGGCCAGCATGTTGGCCAGCGCTTCGTTGCCGCTCTTGCTTGCGCTCTGCATCTCGGCGGCCATCTGCTGCAAGGTGTGGGTGGCGGTCTGCAACGATTCGATGGTCTGCTGTTGCAGGCTGTTGATGCCGCCGACCTGGCTGCCGAACAGGTCCTTCATCTGGTCGGTGAACTGCGTCAGCACGCCGGCCAGCATCTTCTGCACCGCATCCTGCTGGTTGTCCTGCGTCGCCTTGAGTGCACCGGCGATCTCGGTGAGCGGTTGTTTCAGGGTGCTTTCCAGCGAACTGGCGAGCTGCTTGCCGATGGCTTCCGTCTGCGCGCTGGTGGCCGCCATCTGTTTCTCGAACAGGTCGCTCATCATCTGCTGCAACTCGTTGCGCAGCAGGGTGGCGGTCTGGCCGGACGAGGCCTCGGTCGCCTTCACCAGACGTGCCAGGTATTCCTCGCTGGCGCCGCCTTCGAACATGCCGTCCAGTAACTGGGTGAGTTGCTCCACCAGGCTGATCAGGCGCGTGACCATCAGCTTCTCCAGCAGGGTGATGGCCATCGCCAGCGAGATGGCCGCCGCCGAGACGAGGAAGGCTTCCCACACGCCATGCAGCAGGTGGTTCAGGCTCTCGCGCACGATGGAGGCGTTCTCCGATACCTGGAACGCCTGCAAGCCCATGATCAGGCCGTAGAAGGTACCGATGATGCCGACGCCGGTGAACAGGCCGGGCAGGTGCTTGAAGAAGTCGGTGCGCAGCGGTGTGTCGATCAGCGATTCCTGCGGGAACATCAGGCTGGCCGGCACGGTGGAACGCCAGCGCGATTCGGACTGGTGATGCAGCGAGTCGGCATATTCCTGCCACAGGTGTTCCAGCACGCCGCTGCCGGCGAAGATCTGCGACATGTCCGCGCTCGGTCGTCCGCCCAGTGCGCGCAGGCGGCGCACCACCCGGCTCAGGCGCCAGGCCGCCACGAGGGAGGGCAGGAAGAAGAACAGGATGAAGGAGAGGGCGAGCACGCCGAGGATGGCGGCGAAAACATAGATGTGGGTGGGCAGTTGGTCTAGTGTGAACATGGGTTCCTGACGTTCCGGGTGACTCAAGGGCGGCTTGTATAATACACGCATGGATGAGTACAAAACGGCGGAATCTGGCGGGGAAAAGGGGGCTGCGGCGCAGCAAGTGGTGCTGTTCGCCGACGTCAGCGGTAGCACGCGGCTGTATGAAGCGCTGGGCGATGCGCGCGCCTTCGCCGCCATCGACCAGTGCCTGACGCTGTTGCGCAACGCGACCGAGACTTTCCACGGGCGCGTGGTCAAGACCATAGGCGATGAGATCATGGCGGTGTTCCCCAGCGTGTTGAGCGGGGTGCAGGCCGCCTGTGCCATGCAGAGCGAGGTGGAGGCGGCCGCCGCGCCGCACGCAGCGGTGCGCCTGGCGGTGCGCATCGGCCTGCATCACGGGCCGGTGCTGTTACAGGACGGCGATGTGTTCGGCGATACGGTGAATGTGGCGGCGCGCCTGACCGAGCTGGCCAATGCCGGGCAGATCCTGTCTTCCGCCGACACGGTGCAGGCCTTGCCGCCCTTGCTGCGCACCTCGACGCGTGCGCTGGCCTTGCTGCCGCTCAAGGGCAAGGCAGCGGACATCCGGGTGGTCGAAGTGCTGTGGCAGGAGGGCGAGGATGCCACGCTGCTGGTGGGGCGCACGCATGCCCGTCCGCTGGCGGCCTGTAACTTGCGCTTGCGGCATCAGGGGCGCGAGCGGGTGCTGGATGCCAGCAGCGGAAAACTGGTGCTGGGGCGCGATGCCCAGGCGGGGTTCGTGGTGGAAGACCGCCGTGCCTCGCGCCTGCATGCCACCATCGAACTGCGGCGCGACAAGTTCGTGTTCATCGACCAGAGTTCCAATGGCAGTTACATCACTTTCGACGGCGAGGCGGAGTTGCAGTTGCGGCGCGAGGAGATCGTGCTGCGCGGTAGCGGCGTGATCTGTCTGGGGCATGCGCTGGCGCAGGATGCCGCGACCGCCATCCACTTCAGCTGCGAAGACGCCTGACCTTCAGCTCTCGCCGTCTCCTTGCAGTTTGCGGCGCAAGCGGCGGCGCGATTCCTTGCCCAGTTCTTCCTGCACCTGCGCTTCGGCGCGGCGTTTCTCCATCATCTCGGCGAACTGCTTGGCGCGCTCGGAAGAGAGTGCGGCCAGTTGTTGCTGGCGCACTGCGCTGGCGCTGACGGCCTGCGCATGTTTGGCCGCGGCGGCGGCGCGCTCGCGTTCGGCATCGGCCTTGAGGCTGGACAGATGGCGCGCCAGTTGTGCCTTGCGCGCCTGTTCCTCGCGCTGACGCAGTTCGGCGGCGGCACGTGCCCGCGCTTCGGCTTCCAGCTTGGCACGTTGCGCGGCCTCGGCGGCCAGACGGGCGGCGCGTTGCTGCTTCTCGCGTTCGGCGGCGGCGAGCAGCGCCTGGCGTTGGCGTTCCTGTTCCAGCAAGGCGGCTTGCTCGCGTTGCAGGATGGCGCTCAGGCGGCGCTGGGCCAGCTCGGCGAATTCGCCGTTGGGGAAGCGTTGCAGATAGCCTTCAAAAGCGCTGCGCTGGTTGCTGTCGCTGATCTCGCGCCACAGCGCGATGTCCTCCTGACGCAAGGCGGTGGCATCGCTTTGCAGGGTGGTCGCCACGGGCGAACCGGGCGGCAAGGTGCTGTCGGAAATGGCGGGCGTGGTGTCGCGTTGCGGCATCGCTTGTTTCAACGCCTGCATGAATTCGGCGGCGGACTGGAAACGTTCGTCCGCGCTCTTGGCCAGGCTGCGCATCACCACCAGATCGAGCGCGGGCGTGACTTGCGGGTTGTGATGCGAGGGCGGCACCGGCAGCTGGTGCATCACCTTGTTCATGATGGTGATCGGGCTGCCGGTGAAGGGGCGCTCGCCGGTCAGCATCTGGTACAGCGTGACACCGGCGGAATACAGGTCGCTGCGGCCGTCCACATCCTTGCCCATGAACTGTTCGGGCGACATGTAGGTGGGGGTGCCCAGCACCATGCCCGCCTGCGTCAGGTGGCTGGCGTCGATCTTGGCGATGCCGAAGTCGGCGATCTTGATGCGGTTGTCCGCAGTGAGCATGATGTTGGCCGGCTTGATGTCGCGGTGGATGACGCCGCGCTGGTGCGAATATTCCAGCGCATCCAGCACTTGCAACATGATGCGCACGCAGTCGGCCACCGACAGCTTGGCGCCGGCATCCAGATGTTCCTTCAGCTCGCTGCCGTCCACGTACTCCATGGCGATGTAGGCCAGCTCACCGTCCTCGCCGTAGTCGTAGATGGAGATGATCTTGGGATGGGTGAGACGGCCGGCGGCCTGGGCCTCGCGCCGGAAACGCGCGAAGGCTTCGTCCATCTCGGCCGGGTCGACCAGCGATTTCTGGATGGTCTTGACCGCGACGGTGCGCTGGATGAAGGGGTCGTAAGCTTCATAGACGATACCCATCGCGCCTTTACCGATCTCGCGGCGCAGTTCGTACTTTCCCAGTTTCTTGGCGGAGGACATGTGTTCGGATGTGTGATGTGCAGCGCTGCGGATTCTACTATGCCGTGGGCGACGGGTAGCCCGAAAGCCGCCAGGGAGATGCCGCCGGGTTAGACAGGGAAGCGCTAAGCCTTTAAACTCGCGGCCTTTTTCACAGGCAAGCATCATGTCCGCAGAGAACGAATCGAACAGCGCCACGCCGAGCGCGCTCATCGCCAAGGAAGTGGCGCGCCGCCGTACCTTCGGCATCATCTCCCACCCCGATGCCGGCAAGACCACGCTCACCGAAAAGTTGCTGCTGTTCTCCGGCGCGATCCAGATGGCCGGCGCAGTGAAGGCGCGCAAGAGCGGCCGCCATGCCACTTCCGACTTCCTCGAGATCGAGAAGCAGCGCGGCATCTCGGTGGCGTCGTCGGTGATGCAGTTCGAGTACCGCGACCACGTGGTGAACCTGCTCGATACGCCGGGCCACCAGGATTTCTCCGAAGACACCTATCGCGTGCTGACCGCCGTGGACTCGGCGCTGATGGTGATCGATGCGGCCAAGGGTGTGGAGGCGCAGACCATCAAGCTGCTGGAAGTGTGCCGCATGCGCGACACGCCCATCGTCACCTTCATGAACAAGCTGGACCGCGAGGTGCGCGATTCGCTGGAGCTGCTGGACGAAGTGGAATCGGTGCTGAAGATCCAGTGTGCGCCGGTGACCTGGCCCATCGGCATGGGCAAGACCTTCCGCGGCGTGTACCACCTGCTGCGCGACGAGATCATGCTGTTCGAGGCCGGCTCCGAACGCGCCGACCAGACCTTCGAGATCATCAAGGGCATCGACAATCCGCGCCTGGACGAGATGTTCCCGCTGGAGATCGAGCAACTGCGCATGGAGGTCGAGCTGGTGCACGGCGCATCGCACCCCTTCGACCTGGAAGCCTTCCTCGCCGGCAAGCAGACGCCGGTGTTCTTCGGTTCCGCCATCAACAACTTCGGCGTGCGCGAGATCCTCGACGCTTTGCTGGAGTGGGCGCCGGCGCCGCGCGAGCGCGATGCCTCGGTGCGTGCGGTGAACCCGAACGAGCCGAAGTTCTCCGGCTTCGTGTTCAAGATCCAGGCCAACATCGATCCCAACCACCGCGACCGCATCGCTTTCCTGCGCGTGTGCTCCGGCCACTTCGAGCGCGGCATGAAGGTCAAGCACCTGCGCATCGGCAAGGAGATCCGTGTCTCCAGCGTGGTGACCTTCATGGCGTCGTCGCGCGAGCTGGTGGAAGAAGCCTACGCGGGCGACATCATCGGCCTGCCCAACCACGGCAACATGCAGATCGGTGACACATTCTCCGAAGGCGAAGCGCTGCAATACACCGGCATCCCGTATTTCGCGCCGGACTTCTTCCAGACCGTGCGCATACGCAACCCGATGAAGGTGAAGCAGTTGCACAAGGGCTTGCAGCAACTGGGCGAAGAGGGCGCGGTGCAGGTGTTCAAGCCGGTGGACGGCGGCGACCTCATCCTCGGTGCAGTCGGCATGCTGCAATTCGATGTGGTGCAAAGCCGCCTGGCGGGCGAATACGGCGTGGACGCCATGTTCGAAGGCTCGGCGGTATCCACCGCGCGCTGGGTGACCTGCGACGACGCCAAGGTGTTCGCCGATTTCCAGAAGGCGCTGTCGCACAACCTGTCCATCGATGCCGCCGGCAACCTGGCCTATCTCGCGCCCAACAAGGTGAACCTCAACCTGACGCAGGAACGCTGGCCCAAGGTGGTGTTCCATGCCACGCGCGAGCACGCTGTGAAACTGTAAATTGATTTGCCACAGAGGACACAGAGATCACAGAGCGGACAGCTGGGGTATCACGATTTCTCTGTGTACTCTGTGATCTCTGTGGCTAAAAGGTTTTAAAGGCATTCATGCAAACACTGGATTTTCAACTGCGCGGCGAATTCATCGCGCTGAACGACCTGCTCAAGCTCACAGGCGTGAGCGACAGCGGCGGTGCGGCCAAGGCACTGGTGGCCGAGGGGGTGGTGTCGGTCGACGGGCAGGTGGAGCTGCGCAAGACCGCCAAGATCCGTGCCGGGCAGGTGGTGACGCTGGGCGACGCACGGATCAGGGTGGTCGCTTAAGTCATGCTGTACATCGCGCACAACATCGTCGTCACCGATCGCGAGATCGAATGGACGGCGGTGCGTGCGCAGGGCGCGGGCGGGCAGAACGTCAACAAGGTGGCGAGCGCGGTGCATCTGCGCTTCGACATCGAAGCTTCCTCATTGCCGCAGGAGATGAAACAGCGCCTGCGGCAACTCAACGACCAACGCATCAGCAAGGATGGCGTGGTCATCATCAAGGCGCAGGAATACCGCAACCAGGAGCAGAACCGCAGCGAGGCGCTGCGCCGTCTCAAGGCTTTGCTGATGGTGGTGGCGGAACGTCCGAAAGCGCGCATCGCCACACGCCCGACGCGGGCGGCGAAACAGAAACGACTGGAAGGCAAGGAGCAGCGCAGCCGCGTGAAAGCCTTGCGCGGCAAGGTGACCGACTGACTCAGTCGGCGAATTCCAGCTCTACGCGCAGCAGGTGATGGTCGGAAGACTGGGTGGGTATCACCTGCTGATCCACACAACGCAAGTGATGGTTGAAGAACACATGGTCCAGCACGTAGGGCATGCGGCGCCACGTGATCTCGTCGGTCTGTGCGGTGTTGTAGCCCGCATCGGCGAACTGGTTCACCAGCGCGTTGTGTCCGCTGACATTGAAATCGCCGCCCAGCAGCGTGGGCAGGTCGGACAGACGCAATTGGTCCACCACCATCTCGCGCTGGCGCGGATGGTCGTTGCTGGAGGACTTCAGCATGAAGAAGGCCAGCAGGTGGGTGTTGAACAACTGGATGGTCTTGCCGTCGATATCTGTCTTGGCGCCGATCAGCAAGCGGTCGGTCGGGGTCTTGGTCTCGCCGTTGAAATTGAACTCGATGGGCGGCGAAGGCAAATCGAGGCGGGTGGTGTCGAACAACGGGGTGCGCGAGAAGATCGCCAGCCCGATGCCGAACGGCAACTCGCGCGCATCGGCCTTGGGATAGCTGAAGAAACTGTGGTATCCGCTCAACGCCTCGCGCAGGCGGGTGAAGTTGGGGGGCGGGTCGATCTGCACGCCGCCGGGTTCCGCATGTTCCACTTCCTGCAACAGGATGATGTCCGCATCCTGGCTCTTGATCGCCGCAATGGTCTGTTCCAGGTCGATCGGGGCAAGATCGGGATAGGCGTCATCCCACACTTGGCCGAACTGCATGTTGAATTGAAGGACGCTGAACCGGGGCATGCTCGACTGCGGGCCGTTGAAGATTGCTGAACTGTATAGAAACAGAGGGTTGGAATCAAGCTGCGGTGAATGCACCTTGCAGGTAACGCTGACGCAGGGCGGGCTGGAAACGTTCGATGGCGTAACGCAAGGTGGTGCGCGGGAGACGCGCATAGTGGCGGCGCAGGAAACTCTCCAGCAGTGGCTGGTCGCGCTTGCCCACCTCGCGCAGCATCCAGCCTACCGCCTTGTGCATCAGGTCGTGGCCGTCTTCCAGCAGTATCTCGGCGATGTGCAGCGTATCGGCGAAATCGTTCTGGCGGATGAAGTGGAAGGTGGCGACGATGGCGATGCGCCGCTCCCACAGCGAGGTGGAGCGCGCCAGCTCGTGCAGCAGCTTGCGCGAGCGGTCTTGCAGATGGCGGCCGACGATGTGCGGCGCGGAGACATCCACCAGGTCCCAGTTGTTGATGCGCCGGGTGTTGGCCAGATAGAGCTCGAAGATGGCCTGGCGGCCCGCGTCGTCGGCGCGTGCATAGCCTTGCATCGATAGCAGCAGGGCGAGCAAACGCTCTTCGTGATAGATCGAGTCGAGCAGGCGCTGGATGTCGTCCAGGGCGACGTCGGCGTGCTGTTTGGCAAAAGCGCGCAACACCGGCACCTTGATGCCGAGGAACACATCGCCTTCACCATACTGGCCTGTGCCGGTCTTGAAGAAGCCTTGCAGGATGCGCGCGGTGGCAGGGGAGGCGAGGGCGCGCAATGCGCTTTGTATGGGCAGCAGGGTGGCCATGTCAGGCGAGGCGGGCCGAGATGAGGAAGATGGGGAACTCGCGTGCCTTGCCTGCCACTTCCTTGCGCACCACGGTGGCGGTGGTGTCGCGCACCGCATCGAAACCCGCTGCCTGTAGCAGCGTGCGCAGATGCTCGCGGTCGAAACCGAGGTGGAACACACCGGTGTTGTCGCCATGGAAGGCGCCATCCTCGCTATCGAGATCGGCGCAGGCCACCTGTCCACCGGTCTTCAGCAGGCGTCGCCATTCCTGAAACAGGGCTGCGGTGTCGGGGACATGGTGCATGACCATGCTGCTGACGATGAGGTCATAACTGCCGCTGGCATGTGCGCCATGCTCGAAATCCACCAGTTGGCTGGCGACGTTGTGCAATCCCAGGGCGTCCTTCTTCTGCGCCAGCACCTCAAGCATCGCCGGCGAACTGTCCGCACCGGTGAGCGTAGCCACGTGCGGCAACAGTTGCAGGCCGAGCAGGCCGGTGCCGCAGCCGTAATCCAGTACCGCCATGTCCGCTTGCAGCGCCACCTGGCGTTTGATCGTCGCGGCGACATCGGTGGCGATGCGTACCCGGGTCGGGTTGCTGTCCCAGCGCGCGGCTACCGATTCGAAATCCCGTCTTTCCTGTGCCATTGTCCAACTCCTTTCCGTGGCCGAGCATAGCAGCCGTTGCCGGGCGCTCACAATGTCCGGCTGCCGGCGCATGAAAAAAACGCTAAAGTATCTCCACAAGCTGCCGATAACCCATTCGTAGATGCCCGTCATTGGGTCTCGTATCGTGAACAGACAGGAGGTGGATCATGGCAATCAATCCTTTGGATTCAAGCAGTAACTATGTTTCTCAGGTGCAGCCGCAGCCGCAGACCCGTGCCGAGCGCGTGCAAGAGCAGGAGAATGACCGTGATCGCGACGATGCGCGTCAAACCACTGCCGCACAGCTGCAAGCCCAGACACAGGCACAAGCCGCACCCAAGCCCACGGTGAACACCCAGGGGCAGACGGTGGGTAGCGTCATCAACGTGCAAGCCTGAGTCGGCTAGCCAGCAGGACAAGGACGGGTGAGTCGCAAGACTCACCCGTTTTTCATTCCAGCGCGACGCCGGCGCCTTCCGCCTGGATGTCGGCGAAATAGCTGCTGCGCACCATGGGCGCACAAGCGGCGTGTGAGAAACCCATCTTCTTCGCCTCTTCCTCGAACCACTGGAAGGTCTCCGGTGTGACGTAGCGCAGCACCGGCAGGTGGCCATTCGAAGGTTGCAGATATTGGCCCAGCGTCAGCATCTCCACATCATGCGCGCGCAGGTCGCGCATCACTTGCAGCACTTCCTCGTCGGTCTCGCCCAAGCCCAGCATCAGGCCGGACTTGGTGGTCACTTGCGGGAAGCGCGCCTTGAAATCCTTCAGCAGCTTGAGCGAGTGCGCGTAGTCGGCACCGGGACGGGCCAGCGGATACAGGCGCGGCACGGTCTCCAGATTGTGGTTCAGCACATCGGGCAGTTCCTCGGCCATGGCATCCAGCGCCACCTCCAGACGACCACGGAAGTCCGGCACCAGCGTCTCCAGCTTGGTGCCGGGCGAGGTGGCGCGGATCGCGCGCAGGCAGGCCGAGAAGTGCGCCGCGCCGCCGTCGCGCAGGTCGTCGCGGTCCACGCTGGTGATCACGGCATAACGCAGTTTGAGCAGGCCGATGGAATGCGCCAGGTTCTTCGGTTCGTCCGCATCGGGTGGCTGCGGCTTGCCATGCGCCACGTCGCAGAACGGGCAGCGGCGGGTGCAGATGTCGCCCAGGATCATGAAGCTGGCCGTGCCCTTGCCGAAGCATTCGCCGATGTTGGGGCAGGAGGCCTCCTCGCACACGGTATGCAGGCTGTGCTCGCGCAGCATGCGCTTCACTTCGTTGTAGCCCGCGCCGCTGCCCGACTTCACGCGTATCCATTGCGGTTTGCGCAGGCGCTCCTGCAAGGGCACGATCTTGATCGGGTTGCGCGCCGTCTTGGCCGCGCCGGTCTGTTTGGTGGTATCGCTCATAGGGTGTGCATTGTAAGTCATCCGTAATACCCAAGTATAAAACTATGGTATAGTCCGCCCCCGTGGCGATGCCATCACCGCTCAACGAATTCATTACCAGGAGACTTTCATGGAACATCAACTGCCAGCCCTCCCGTATGCCAAAGATGCCCTCGCACCGCACATGTCGGCCGAGACCTTCGACTATCACTACAGCAAGCACCATCAAGCTTACGTGACCAACCTGAACAACCTGATCAAGGGCACCGAGTTCGAGAACGCCTCCCTGGAAGACATCATCAAGAAATCCTCCGGCGGCATCTACAACAACTCCGCCCAGGTGTGGAACCACACCTTCTTCTGGAACTGCATGAAGCCGAACGGCGGCGGCGCCCCGACCGGCGCACTGGCTGACGCCATCAACAAGAAGTGGGGCAGCTTCGACGAATTCAAGAAGGCGTTCCAGGCTTCCGCCGTGGGCAACTTCGGTTCCGGCTGGACCTGGCTGGTGAAGAAGGCTGATGGTTCCGTGGATATCGTCAACATGGGCGCCGCCGGCACCCCGCTGACCACTGGCGACAAGGCCCTGCTGTGCGTGGACGTGTGGGAACACGCCTACTACATCGACTACCGCAACCTGCGTCCCAAGTTCGTCGAGACCTTCCTCAACAACCTGGTGAACTGGGACTTCGTGGCGAAGAACTTCGCCTAAGTCCGGTCCGTTGTTTTGCAAGAATAAAGTAAATAAAAAAACAATAAAGCTCAGGAAAAACATATCCTGATGAAAAATAAAGGGTGGTAAATTAAGGCAGCTCAAAGAGTTAACCGGAATTTATTGGAAGCCCCCCCTTAACCAAAGGCACCCATTCTCGGGTGCCTTTTTCTTTCCACTGGCGACCAGTTGCATCAGGGAGGACGCGAAGTTCCAAACTAGCCTCAATTGGGCAGATCGGGCTCGTTTCTATCAACCATGACACCTCTTGCATGTAGCACCACTGCCGCACGGGCATGGATCATTCCGCCCTGTTTTTTTACGGGTGATTGTTTGACGAGAATATAAACGTAGAAAGTTTCTGCTTCACTACCTAGCGTCCGACGCTACGCTCAAGAGTGCTTAGAAGGCAAGTTTGTTCTAGGCGGGTACAGGGGCAGCTTGCCAAAGAGAGCAACCATCATGCACCCACACTCCTATACCGTCAGGACTGGGGGCTGTGCCTACGATAATGAAAACAATGCCGGAAAATAACTGTTGACCTGCGCGAGCATGGTCTGCAGCCATTGAAATGTCTTCTTGGGACGGAGTAGGAATAGGTTCCGGGTGTGAGTGCCAAAAGCCTAGACAATGAAGACCATTACTGAAAAAGTCAGCCCGCTCCTTGTTCACGCCGGGTATGTCAATTCGAACCCCGGCGTAACTGCTCCAAGTCGAACGAAGTTTAGTTACTGCGTCCACGTGAATGATGTTTGATTGCAGATTTGCTGAATAGAGCTGGCCTACAGACTCTTTTGACCACCAGCGTCTCTGAGCATGCGCGGTCAGTTTTGAAACAGCTGTGCTCGGTATTTCTAGGCTCCATACGGCACCTGGAATGCGATAAACCAATCCTCTTTCAGACATTAGTGACAATTGCCTTGAGTGAGCGAGTAAGCAGAGTCGAGTCAAACTCTGATCCAGTTGTAGGTACTATCGGCTTCGTGACGACTTCAACGCCAAGTAGATTAAAGAAAGCCTGAGAGCGCACCCAGCTCCATACGGTTGCTTCGGTAACTTTACCGTCCAAAATAGCAAGGAGCCTTTCTGCGGTGAAACCTGCGGATTGCCAAATATCGGCGGCGCCATAGGGATGGAAGCCTGCACCGCAAGCAGGAAGTTCGACCTGAACACCATTTGGCCAAGTAGCCGCTGATAGTTTTTCACCTGGATCATTTGATGGCCAATTATGTCCAAAAGGGAGATGCACCACATGGGTTGCTGCGCAAAATGGTTCTACCCACGCATGGACCAAGGGCGTCGAACCGAGAGAATGCTTTCGGTAATGCGACAACATAACACGAACAGAGCTTTCTCCCGTGCAATCGACAATGAGATCGTAAGTGTTTGGCTTGCAGACTTGATGAATCCAATCGGCTGCAAGGGCTCGGTGAGGTATGGTATTGATACCGGGGACAAGCTGGCGGAGTCGTTTGGAAAGAGCATCGGCTTTCGATAACCCAATATCACGGGCCCCCAAAATGTGCCGAGCACAGTTTTCTGGCTCGAATATCTCCTTATCAAGAAGGTGCAACTCCCCGATACCTGAACGAGCAAGGAGCTCAGCAATTGGAGCGCCAAGCGAGCCACATCCCAATAATAGAACTCGCTTGCTTTGCCGACCGTCCAGCACAGTAAGCCCATGGTCTCGTGCAAGAGACCAGTTTGCGTCGACTCTGTCGATGGCTATGGGGACTACTCCAGGAGAGGTTATCCTAGAGACTTGGGCTGGGGAGATGAGATATCCGTAGCAGACCCCGCTTTGGACGAGTATCACAAGAAATGGATGTGCTTCACCGCTGCTTCGTTTCTCAATCCAATGAATGACTGATTGCTCGTGGCCAGTTACTTGGGCGACGAAGGACTCCAACTCTTGTAGATTCTTCGGCCAGTCTGCCGGAGTCCAGCGGGTGGTGTCAGGCATGGGGACGAAAAGTGAATAGCCTCGGACCAAGGTTTTCACCGACCACCCGTGGCGAACGGCTAGAACATGAGGGTCAACATCCCCAATTGTGGCGACCATTAGGTCGCTCCGCAGCTTCGGGCTCTTTTGGAAGTAAACACTAAGTTGCCCTTCGGTTGGTCCTTCCAGTGGTTGAAGTTGAGCGCGGACGGCGTATGGTGTTGGAACAGCATTCGCTACTCTGAAATGCTCACAGAATCGCAGCCAATAGGATAGGCGCTCCCTTTGAAACTCATTGATAACCCACTGTGCATTTGCGCTGTCATTCCAAAATTTATCCAATGATTGCAGTACAGCGACGACGGCGTCGGAAGGCCATTCGTAGTCCTTGGGTGATGACTCAATGTCATGGCAGAAGCGCCCATCCTGCTCAATGTGCGGCAGTACCAGGCATAAATTCCTATTCACATGCACTTGAGGCGGTGTAGCAGGAAAATCCTTTGGGATAGAAAGGCGCACACGTTGATGTCCTAGAACAGAGTGTTCTAGTTCCAGTTCCCAAGCGGCAACCTTCCGCTGGGAATCCTTACGTACATGACGGGTCACGTAAGCGGCACCAGGGCCATCCAGCCAGGCCTCGACGGCGGCTGCTGCTAACTCGAAAGGGGCTGTCGCCCCGCGCTTGTCAAGCAAGTGAATCCCTGTATCCCGCCGGTCGCGGTGCGTTGGGCTGTGTCTGTGAATGAACGGGGGCGGAGGCAAGCAACCCACCGAGAATGTTCTGGGGCAGGCTTTCCTTCCAAGCACGTACCCCTTGTTCGCCGAACACGGCGCGAATGCGGTTTTCGGTACGCTTGCTATATTCCTCGGAGAATAGTGCTTCAAGGTCAGCAGAGAGTTGTCCATGCCAAGTGTCAAATTCGCGCATCCTCAGGCCGCTGTCGCTATTCCACTTGTCAGCAAAGTTCTCACCGAATTTTCCGCTCAGGGCTGGATTGTCGACGCGGATGCCCGACGATCCCTTCCGGATAAACGTAGGCATGCGTTCAACTATCTCAAGGGCAACCTCTATCGCAGATGAGTACAGAAGGGGTTCGTTGGTGACGATTTCATCGTATGCCTTGGTTGCAAGGGTGACTAAAATCACGGAGATTGGCTTGCCTTCCTTTCTCTCATCAGATTGCCGCTTGTAGTAACTGTCGCGGTGAAGTTTCATCAACTGGACCATCCGGCGCAGGACGTCATCAATGCGAACCTTCTCTTTGGGCATAGGATCGATGGTGGTCCTTGCCTCAACCAGACTTTTACGAATCTGCTCTTCTTGGAAAGGGAACCGTTTCTTTGCGATAGTGCAAAACCAGTCGGCAAACTCTTCTGGATTCGATGGGGACCACGTCTTGATGGGGTCTCGCACTCGCAGGTCCGTGCCTGTGATTTCGGCTGACGTGGGGATGGCTGGCGTAACATCGAAGTAAAACGGTTCCCCGGGATAGGGGAGTCGCCAGCAGCGATTCTTGGACTCAGGTTTTCCAGAGCCATTAAGGCCGCCCAGTGAGGCGCCAAACTCCCTGAAGAAGGGCTCAGACTCACGTAGTCCCTCGAAACGCGGGCCAGACAGCTTAATTACGACATCCAGGTCGAAATTCTCTCGGCCGTCTCCGGCAATGGTGGTTTGTGTACGCATCGAACCTTGAACGACAACATGGACGTCGTTTTCCCCCACCCCGAGTTTGCGAGCCACATGTTGGCCAAGTTCTTCATATCGCTTTTTCGCAGCTGCATGCTTTTCAGCGGGCAGTTCCAACTTACTGAGCATGGCAACAATAAATTCCTCCCATTGCTGGCTCTCTTGCCGTTGGTCCATTGCCTCAACAATGAGGCGGGAGCGCTTCTTTAACTGAGGTTGCAGGATCATATTGACCTTTCAGATTGGTTGGAAATGGAAGTTTTAGTTCGGAGGTAGGCAACCGGTTCGTTTGCCGCAGGCATTTTGATACTCCATGGATAAGGAGGTGTTTCCCCCTGCTCTCGTTGGTAACAACGAAGCTCCGGCATGTTGCGATGGTCGTAGGCTTTGCCAAACCGTAAAGCTAGTGTCGCAGGTGCGGCAAGTACTAGATGCACCACCTTTACACCTTGGTTGGCCAATTTACCGAGCACTTGCAGGAATTGTTGAGTCAGAGCAGCTTGTGCTTCTTCTGACCACAGCGAGTTGGGTTGGGGATTAGCTCGCTCCATGCGCACGAGGGGCATTCCCGGAAAAGTGGTGGCAATATCGTCTAAGGATGCGAGGTATGACGCGGAGACAGCCAATACCACCTCCTTGCCGTTTCCAAGGCGGTCCAATCCAGTAACCGCAAAGCGTTCACCATCATCAGCATCATTAAGCTGCCTCCAGTCGCCCCTGGTCCGCTCCCAATCGAAAAGAAGTACTGCGCCTTCATCGTCGAGAAGAGTGCCTGCATAGAACAGCAAGGGGACCTGCATCACTCCGCCGGCAACAACCTGCACATCCGCTCTGGCAGCATCACCCCTGGCTTGACGAATCTGCCTTTGCACGTGGCTAACTTCCTTGAGTGCTTCTTGTACGTTCGGATTCGGCCCTGCCAGATAGCGGCGTACATCTACCAGGCAATCGTCACGTCGACCAAGTAGTGTGCGAGGAATAGCTTTAAGTAGCGGTTTGTCTGAAGTATCAACCAGACCTCTCATTTCTAGGACGAGAATGCGACGGGTGTCAGCTTCTTTCCAGTCGCGGAATTGTGTCCATAGGGTTAATGCAAGACCGATAAACCAAGTGCCCGCGGAGATATAGACGACCAAGGTAAGTAGGTTGCCGACCAACCCGCCCCCCGTTGAAAATTCAATTCCCTGCAGGATGCCGCCAATGTTTTGAGCTTTAATGGAGAAACCACCAGCAATACTCAATAGAACAGCCGAACTTATGCTCAGAAGGGCAATTCCAATGTTGCGCGGGCGCGTAATCCAGCCAATTATTTGGTTTACAAGGCCCATGGCCCAATGTCTGACACTCATTTTCTTCCTTTAGCCGACGTATTCAATTTCGGTAAATGGGGTTAATCGAAGTAATTTTCAAGAGTTTCAATCATTGAAAACAAATCGATCATGTTCAAAATTTCCCCTTGCGCTTTTTGCGCCAATCCCAAGGAGGAAGCGGGCTTGGATCACTCCATAAGCCCTGTTTAGCCAAGCGAGCCTCATCTTCGGCGTTGGCATATGCGAGGCGATCCTCGGACACCTGTTCATTTTGGTACTTCTTGTAATGCCAGGCCATTCCGGATTTGACCTGCTCAAGATTGATATCCAGTCCATTAAAGGTGATCTTGCCTACCGTGCGGCCATAGCGATCCTTCTTGTTGAACTCAATCAGCACCTGCTTGTTGAAAATCAGGTTGGATAGGTTTTGCTTTGACTGCTGCCCAAAGGGCATATTCTTTTCCGGAGCATCTATGCCCATCAAACGAATCTTGTGCATGGTGTTTGAGTTATCCAAAACGGTCACTGTATCGCCATCGGTGACTCCAACTACCTTTCCTTGGATCACGTCCGCCCAGGCCATGCAGGGCAGCAAGGTTACAAGTACTAAACCACTGCGTATTCCGGTAACTCATGAGCACTCGTTCCAGTAGGACTTGATCAGGTAATCCGATTCGAGTTGATCACATATGCCGCTGCTCATGAGCACCGGAACGGCATGGAACATGCGTATTCCGGCGTCATGATCACCGCTGCAGTGCTTGTTTGGCTTTCAGTTTCCTCATTGAGTCTCCCTTTAGTGTCAGGCGGTGGGATTGA
>JAJZSA010000111.1 GCA_021822115.1 Pseudomonadota bacterium | reverse complement strand
ATCTCTTGATGCCGACATCCTGCGCCGCAAGAAGAACCTGCTCGGGGTGTTCATCATCGGTTCGCTGTATATGGTGGTCATCTACCATATGACCAACCTGTATTTCGCGCACAAATCCGCCTTTGAGAACTTCATCCTGCGCGATGGAGGCGTCTTCCCGGATCTGTTCTGGTGGGGGTACATCGTGATCGGCAATCTTGTGCCGCTGTTGTTGATCTATGTGCCCGGTCTGGGCAAAGGCAAGTGCGTCATGGCGGCGTCAATGCTGGTGGTCCTGGGGGCCATGTCGCTGCTGTACGTGTTCATTATCGGCGGACAGGCTTTCCCGCTCGACATCTTCCCGGGCTTCGAGGTCAAGAGCACCTTTGGTGACGGGCAGATCGCTTCCTATCATCCATCCATCTACGAATTCCTGCTGGGCATCGGCGGTCTCGCAATCGCTTTCGTGATCACCACTGTTGGCGTGCGCGTGCTGGATTTCATGCCCCATGACAAACCATACGTAGCAGATTGAATCTGCAGGAGGCTGCCATGAACCGTATGCTGATCTCGGCAGCACATAAATCCTCCGGGAAAACGATGGTCAGCATCGGGCTGTGCGCGGCGCTCGCGGCGCGCGGCCATGTTGTGCAGCCGTTCAAGAAAGGCCCCGACTACATCGACCCGATGTGGCTCAGCCAGGCAGCCGGTCATGCCTGCCGCAATCTCGATCTGTACCTGATGGAAAACGACGACATCGTCGCCACGTTCGCGCGCCATAGCGCCGAAGTGAATCTCGTTGAGGGTAACAAGGGGTTGTACGACGGTTTGGCGCTGGACGGCAGCAACAGCAACGCAGCGCTGGCCAAATTGCTGGACCTGCCCGTGATGCTGGTGATCGACGCACGCGGCATGACCCGCGGCATCGCACCGCTGATCCTCGGTTACCAGGCATTCGACCGCGATATCAACATCGCCGGGATCATCCTCAATAATCTGGGCGGCAGCCGACACGAATCCAAGCTGCGCGCCGTCATTGAGCATTACACCGACGTGCCGGTGGTCGGCGCCATTCATCACGACGAGCGACTGAGCATCGTCGAACGCCATCTCGGCCTGATGCCCAGCAATGAGTCGCATGTGGCCGCCTCCAAGATCAGGCAGATCGGGGACGCCATCGCGGAGCAGGTCGATCTCGACAAATTGCTCGTGCTGACTGAAAAAGAACCGCTGGCCATCCCGCACAAGGCCGAAGTGAGCCCCTTGCCTTGCGGCGAAAAGGTGCGTATCGGCATCGCACGCGACCGCTCCTTCGGTTTCTACTACGCAGACGATCTCGATGCATTGGAAGCCGCAGGGGCGGAGCTGGTGCCGTTCGATACCTTGCGTGACGGACAATTGCCGGAGGTGGACGGACTCTATATCGGGGGGGGCTTCCCGGAAACCTGCGCCACCGAGCTGGAAGCGAATGCGGCATTGCGCTCCCAGATCAAAGAGGCCATCGAAGGCGGCATGCCGGCCTATGCGGAATGCGGCGGATTGATGTATCTGTCGCGCGGTATCGAGTATCAGGGGCAGACTTACCGGATGGTCGGTGCGATACCGGGCGATGTGAAGATGCATGACAAGCCGATCGGTCGCGGCTATGTCCATCTCAAGGAAGATGAAGCACATCCCTGGCCACGGCCGAATACGCCCGCGAAGCAGATCAAGGCGCACGAGTTTCATTACTCCAGCCTGGAGAATCTTCCGCCGGATAGCCGCTTCGCTTACCATGTCGAGCGCGGATACGGCATCGATGGGGATCGGGACGGGCTGATCGTTCATAACCTGTTGGCGTCCTATACCCACCTGCGTACCATCGGCAGCTGCTATTGGGCTACCCGCTTCGTCGCTTTTGTGCGCCGTTGCAAGGAGCAGCAAGCAATAGCGGCATCAACCAACACTGAGAAAGCACTATGACACAGCAACTCTATCAGGCCGCCATCGCGGCCTTTGACCAGGCGAATGCCGAAGATCCGAACAAGGAAGCGGCGAATGGCAAGGAATATCCAAAAGAGCTCCTCTACGCGCAACGCATGACCGAGATGCAGGAACGTTATGCACCGGACGCTTCCGAGGCGGTGAAGCTGGCCGTGCGTGCGCAGCATATCCAGCGCTGGAAGAGCCCGCGCAGCAACTTCCCCATGGATCGAAATGGTTATCTGCAATGGCGCACGGGACTGTACAAATTCCACGCGGAGACTGCAGGCAAGCTGATGAAGCAGGTCGGCTACGACGACGAGATGATAGAGCGCGTGAAGACCATCGTCGGCAAGAAGGCGCTCAAGGTCAATCCGGAGACGCAGTTGATGGAGGACGTGGTGGATCTGGTGTTCATCGAGTATTACATGATCGGGTTCGCAACCAGCCATCCGGAGTATGACGAAGCCAAGTGGATCGAGATCATCAGGAAGACGTGGAACAAGATGTCTTCCCGCGCCCATGACTTTGTATTGGCAGGCAAGATCGCTTTGCCGGAAGCACTGGTTCCGCTGATTCTCAAAGCGGTCAAGGGATAACGTGGATTTCCTGCCCGTATTTCATAACGTCAAAGGCAAGCTGTGCCTTGTGGTCGGCGGCGGAGAAGTTGCCAAGCGCAAGGCGGGCGTGTTGCTGGAGGCAGGCGCGATCGTGCGTGTGGTAGCTCCCGAGATCGATCCCGCACTGGCTAAGCAACAGCACGTTCAGCCTGTCGTCGGGAGATTCGACGCATCACATCTTGAAGGCGTCACGCTGATCATTGCCGCGACGAACGATCGTAGCGTCAACAAGCAGGTCTCCGAGCTTGCGCAAGCACGCAATATTCCTGTCAATGTGGTCGACGATCCCGAGTTGTGCTCGATCATCATGCCTGCCATCCTCGACCGTTCTCCGCTGATGATCGCCTTTTCCAGTGGCGGTGCTTCGCCGGTGCTGACGCGCATGTTGCGCGGCAAGCTGGAAACGATCATTCCGCAAAACTACAGTCGGCTGGCGGCATTTGCCGAACGCTTCCGCGAAGTGGTCAAAACGCGCGTCATCAACCCGGCGAAGCGCCGCATATTCTGGGAGAACGCGCTGGAAGGTGTAGTCGCCGAGAAGGTGCTGACCGGGGATGAGGCCGGCGCGGAAACCTTGTTGCAAAAGATGCTGGCCAATG
>JAJZSA010000110.1 GCA_021822115.1 Pseudomonadota bacterium | reverse complement strand
GCGCGATGCCCAGCAGCAGCCAGCGCGGCGGCAGGCCCTTGCCGCTGCGCGCCAGCCACACGCGCCACAGCAACAGCATGGCGCATTCCGCGCTCACCCACGGCGGCAGGTGTTCGGCATGCGGCAGCCCCACCAGCAGCATGCTGGCGCACAGGCCGTAGATGAGCGGGGCGGCGAGCCCGTTCATGGCGCGCTCCCGAACAAGGCCAGCCGGCGCAGGCATTCGGCGCGATGGCGCGCGCCGTGTTGTGGCGGCAATTCGCCATCCGGCAGGCGCAGGCCGTAGTGCAAGCCTTGCGCATCGGCATCCAGCACCCAGCGCGTGAGCAGTTCCAGTTTGCGCTCGGCGGCGATGTCCGGCAGGCGCGCCCAGTCCAGCCACAGTTGCTGGCCCTGCTGCTCGGAGAACTGTTTCACCTGCAAGCCCTGTTCGCGCGCCAGCGCCTTCCATGCGATGCGCGGCAAGGCATCGCCCGCCACGTAGTTGCGCAGCCCGGCGAAATCCTCGTCGCCGCGCACGGTGAGCGTGCCGCTGCCGTCCGGTGCCAGTGCCACCGGCAACGGTTGCGGCGGCGCCGGCTGCGGATAGACCAGCGCGCGCACGTCGAAATGCACATAAGTCCAGGCATGGAACAGGCCCAGCGGATAGCGCGTATAGAGCGTGAGACGGCCGCTGTCCAGCCAGCCGCGCTGCGTGGTGGGCAGCGGCAGTTCGATCGCGCTCGAAGTCAGCGGCGGCAGGTCGAACACCACCTCATGCCCGGCATCGTCATGCAGATGCAACTGATGGCGGGCCAGCGTGCCGGGATTGTGGAAATGGAACACGAAGCGCGCCGCCTCGCCGGCGAACACCGGCTCGATGTGGCCGGCGCGCACTTCCAGTTGCGCCATGTTGCGGAAGGCATACAGCATGGTCAGGCCGCCGCTGGTGGCGAGCAGGAAGGTGAGCAGATAACCCAGGCTGAGGTTGTAGTTGATGTCGCCCAGCAGCATCAGCAACAGCACGAAAGCGAAGGCGAACGCCTGGCGCGTGGGCAGTATGTAGATGCGGCGCTGGTTGAGCAGCAGCGTGCCGCTCTCGACGCTGCGGCGGAACGCCCAGTTGCGGAAACGGAGACGGAGCGCGCCGAGCATGGCTGGTCCCGTCAGGGGATGGCGACCGCCTCGATCAGTTCGCGCGCCAGCCGCTCGCCATCGGAGGCCTGGGTGTCGTGCACGCTTTGCAGGCGGTGGCTGACCACGCCGGGCAATACGGCCTGGATGTCTTCCGGCAGCACGGCGGCGCGACTGTCGATCAGCGCCCAGGCGCGTGCGGCACCGAGCAGTGCCAGCCCGGCGCGCGGCGACAGGCCGTGCACGTAGCGTGCCGATTCGCGCGTGTGGCGCAGGATGGCTTGCACATAGTCGAGCAGGGCGGGCGAGACATGCACCTGTTTCACCTGCTGTTGCAGCGCCAGCAGTTCGCTGGTCGCCATCTGCGGTTGCAGGCCGGCGATCAGGTCGCGCCGTTCCACGCCGGCGAGCAGGCCGCGTTCGGCCTGGGCATCCGGGTAGCCCAGCTGGATGCGCATCAGGAAGCGGTCGAGCTGCGATTCCGGCAGCGGGAAGGTGCCGATCTGGTTGGTCGGGTTCTGCGTGGCGATGACGAAGAAGGGCACGGGCAGCGGGCGCGTGGTGCCTTCGCTGGTGACCTGGTGCTCTTCCATGGCTTCCAGCAAGGCACTCTGCGTCTTCGGCGTGGCGCGGTTGACTTCGTCGGCGAGGATCATCTGGGCGAAGATGGGGCCGGGATGGAACTGGAACTCGCCTTGTTCCCGATGGTAGATGGAAACGCCCAGGATGTCGGCCGGCAGCATGTCGCTGGTGAACTGGATGCGCGCAAATTGCAGACCCAGCGTCTTGGCCAGCACATGCGCCAGCGTGGTCTTGCCGACGCCGGGCAGGTCTTCGATCAGCAGATGGCCGCGCGCCAGCAGGCAAGTCAGGGCGAGGCGGATCTGCTGCGGTTTGCCGAGGATGACCTGGCTGGTCTGATCGATGACGTGTTTCAGGGCTTCGCTCATGTTCATCCTTTGTTGGGAGGCAATACTGCCGCGATCACCCGGCGGCCTTCGGCGACCACGATGTTATACGTGCGGCAGGCGGCCGGGGTGTCCATGAATTCGATGGCGATGCCGGCCCGATAGAGGTTGCGCAGCAGGTCGGGGTGGGCGAACTGCTGGGTGGCGCCGCAGCCGAACAGCAGCACTTCCGGCTTGAGGTCGATGAAAAAGTCGAAATGCGCGGCTTGCAGCCCGGCGAAGTCGGTGGCGGGCCAGTCGGTACGCACCTGATCGGCGCTGACCACCAGCGGCTGCTGGTAGCGCTGGCCGTTGACGGCCACATAACCTGCGCCGTGCCCGGTGAAGGTCTTCAGGTGGGAGACGGATTCGAGATGCAGGGCCAAGGTTTCCTCCTATCGTTTGCGGCTTGGGGCCCGGGACGGGTAAAATCGCGACCCTTGCGGAAACCCAGTGCTTGCGTCGGATTCTATCATCGGCTGCGGGACGGTTTCCGGGCCAACCCGAGTGAATGACCGTGAAACCCATACTGAAGTCGTCCAAACTTGCCAACGTCTGCTATGACATCCGCGGCCCCGTGCTGGATCGCGCCAAGATGATGGAGGAGGAAGGACAGCGCATCATCAAGCTGAACATCGGCAATCTGGCGCCGTTCGGTTTCGAGGCGCCGGAGGAGATCCAGCAGGACGTGATCCTCAACCTGCCGAACTCGTCCGGCTATTCCGATTCGCGCGGCATGTTCGCGGCGCGCAAGGCCATCATGCATTACACCCAGTCGAAGAACATCAAGGGCGTGGGGCTGGACGACATCTACATCGGCAACGGCGCGTCTGAGCTGATCGTGATGGGCATGCAGGGCCTGCTCAATCCCGGCGACGAGGTGCTGGTGCCGGCGCCCGACTATCCGCTGTGGACGGCGGCGGTGGCGCTGGCCGGCGGCACGCCGCGCCATTACCTGTGCGACGAGGCCAACGACTGGAACCCCGACCTCAAGGACATGCGCAGCAAGATCACCGAGAACACGCGCGCCATCGTGGTCATCAACCCGAACAACCCGACCGGCGCGCTGTATTCGGACGACATCCTGAAGGAGATCGTGCAGATCGCG
>JAJZSA010000057.1 GCA_021822115.1 Pseudomonadota bacterium | reverse complement strand
CGGCAGATCACCTTCATCGGCGATGTCATCCGCCGCGCGCGCGAAATGGTAGATCGCCGCCACCGGCTTGCGCAGCCGGCGCGGCATGAGGATGGAGGCGACGGGGAAATTCTCGTAGTGATCGACCGGCATCAGGGCAGTTCTTCGCGGTGCAGCAAGAAGACGAAGTCATTGCCGGCACTGACGTCCAGCCAGTTGAACGGCAGATCGGGCAGCGTGGCTTCCAGTGCGTCGCGGTTGTGGCCGATCTCGACCACCAGCAGACCGCCGGGATTCAGGTGGGCGGCCGCCTGTTGCAGGATGATGCGCGTGGCATCCAGACCATCCTCACCACTGCCCAGCGCGAGCTCGGGCTCGTGCAGATATTCCTTGGGCAAGGCGGCGACGGAAGGCGCATCCACGTAGGGCGGGTTGCTGATGATGAGATCGTACTTGCGACCTTTGAGTGCCGTGAACAGGTCGGATTCGATCAGTTCGATACGGTCTTCCAGGCCATAGTCGCTGACATTGCGTCGGGCGACATCGAGCGCGTCGGACGACAGGTCGACGGCATCGACGTGCGCAGCAGGGAATGCTTCGGCCGCCAGGATGGCCAGGCAACCGCTGCCGGTGCACAGGTCGAGCACGCTGCCCACGGCCTCGGGTTCGGCCACCCAGGGGAACAATTGTTCGCGCAGCAGTTCGGCGATGAAGGAACGCGGCACGATCACGCGCTCGTCCACATAGAACGCATGCTCGCCCAGCCAAGCCTGGTGGGTGAGGTAGGCGGCGGGCAGGCGTTGCGTCACGCGCTTCTCGATGATGTTGAGTACGTCGTACAGCTCGGACTGCGTCAGCCGCGCATCGAGGAACGGTTCCAGCTGGTCCAGCGGCAGATGCAGCGTGTGCAGGATCAGATAGGCCGCTTCGTCATGCGCGTTGTCGCTGCCGTGGCCGAAGAACAGCTGGGCTTCGTTGAAGCGGCTGATGGCGAAGCGGAAGCAATCGCGCAACGTCTTGAGCGAGGAGGTGGCTTCGGAGAAATGGTTGGTGTCCATGGCGACTCCTTATGCGGTCAGCAGTTTGCGCAGCGTGAGGTAATAGATCTCGGACAAGGCATCCAGATCGGCCACCGCCACGCATTCGTTCACCTTGTGGATGGTGGCATTGAGCGGACCGAGTTCGATCACCTGCGGGCAGATGGAGGCGATGAAACGTCCGTCCGAGGTGCCGCCGCTGGTGGAGAGTTCGGTGTCCAGTCCGGTGACTTGCTTGATCGCTGCGGCCACCGCATCCACCAGGTCGCCGCGCGGTGTGAGGTAAGGATTGCCGGAAGAGTTTTCCCACACCAGTTCGTATTCCAGTCCGTTCTTGTCCAGGATGGCGACCAGACGCGACTTCAGGCTGTCCACGGTGCTGGCGGTGGAGTGGCGGAAGTTGAACAGGATCTCCACGGTGCCGGGCACCACGTTGGTGGCGCCGGTGCCGCCCTTGATGTTGGAGATCTGGAACGAGGTGGGCGGGAAATATTCATTGCCTGCGTCCCACACCGTGGCCGCCAGCTCGGCGATGGCCGGCGCCGCCAGATGGATGGGGTTCTTCACCAAGTGTGGATAGGCGATGTGGCCTTGCACGCCCTTGACCGTCAAGGTGCCGGACAGCGAGCCACGACGGCCGTTCTTGATGGTGTCGCCGGTCTTGCTGACCGAGGTCGGCTCGCCCACGATGCAGTAGTCGATCTTCTCGTTGCGGGCCTTGAGCGTATCCACCACGCGCGTGGTGCCGTCGACTGCGATACCTTCCTCATCCGAGGTGAGCAGCAAGGCGATGCTGCCCTTGTGTTGCGGGCATTCGGCGACGAACTTCTCGATGGCGGTGACGAAAGCGGCGAGCGAACCCTTCATGTCGGAAGCGCCGCGCCCATACAGCATGCCGTCGCGCACGGTGGGGGTGAACGGGTCGCTGTCCCAGCGCTCCACCGGGCCGGTCGGCACCACGTCGGTATGGCCGGCGAAGCAGACCAGCGGGGCCACCTGGCCGCGGCGGGTCCACAGGTTGTCCACTTCACCGTGGCGCATCTTTTGCAGGTCGAAACCGAGCGGGGCGAGGCGTGCGCCGATGATGTCCAGGCAGCTGTCGTCCTGCGGGGTGAGCGAGCGGCGGGCGATGAGTTGTTTGGTGAGTTCCAGTGTGCTGCTCATATCGTTCTCGGATGAAGGTTGTAGGCTGAACCTGGCGGTTCAGAGCGGGAGGTTCTGATATTCGGATTCGTCATAGCCGGTGGCCAGCACCTTGCCGTCGCGTTCCAGCACCGGGCGTTTGATGACGTTGGGGTGTTGCAGCATCAGGGCGAGGGCGGAGGCATCGTCCTGGATCGAATCTTTAACTTCCTGCGGCAGCTTGCCCCAGGTCGGGCCGGTCTTCTTCAACAGCTTCTTCCAGCCGACCTGCTGCATCCAGCCGGCGAGCATGGTTTCGTTCACCCCATGTTTCTTGAAATCGTGGAACTCGTAGTCGACACCGCGCTCTGCCAGCGCCTTGCGTGCTTTCTTCACAGTGTCGCAGTTGGGGATGCCGTACAGTTTCATCAGTTTTCGTTGCCGGGGAGTTCGATGTTGAGCTTGATACCGTCGAAGTTGGCCGCAGCTTGCGCGGGGTTGGCAGCCTCATGCTTGCCGGTATCGAAAGCCTTGACCTTGCTGGTCACCGAATAATCGATGAGCGAGGACAGGTTGCTGGCCGAGTCGGCGTTCTTCAGCGCTTCATCCTTGCTGATCTGGCCGCTCTTGTAGAGTTTGTACAGGGCCTGTTCGAAGGTCTGCGAGCCTTGGGAGACGCTTTGTTCGATGGCTTCGCGCACCTTTTCGATCTGGTCGTTCTTGATCAGGTCGGCGATCAGTGCCGAGTTGAGCAGCACTTCCACTGCCGGCACCTGCTTGCCTTCCACGTTGCGCACCAGACGCTGCGAGATGACCGCGCGCAGACACATCGACAGGTCGGACAGCACACTCTGGCGTGCATCGTAGGGGAAGAAATTCACGATGCGGTTCAACGCGTGGTAGCTGTTGTTCGCATGCAGCGTGGACAGACACAGGTGGCCGGTCTGGGCGAAGATCAGCGCATGCTTCAAGGTGTCGCGATCGCGGATCTCGCCGATCATCAGCACGTCCGGCGCTTCGCGCATGGCGGAGATCAGCGCATTGCCGTAATCCTCGGTGTCGGTGCCGATCTCGCGCTGGTTGACCAGCGACTTGCCGTGATGGAACAGGTATTCCAGCGGGTCCTCGATGGTCAGGATGTGGCCGCTCTGTGTCTGGTTGCGATGCTCGATCATGGCGGCCAGCGTGGTCGACTTGCCGGAGCCGGTGGCGCCCACCATCAGTACCAGGCCGCGCTTCTCCATGATGAGTTCCTTGAGCACCGGCGGCAGGTGCAGTTCCTCGAAGCTCTGGATCTGGTTACGCACGTGGCGGATCACCACCGCGTGTGTGCCGCGCTGGCGGAACACGTTGACGCGGAAGTTACCGACCTTGGGCACACGGTAGGAGAAGTTCATCTCCATGTGCATCTCGAAATCGGCGATCTGCTCCGGCGTCATCAGCTCGTACGCGATCTGCTTGATCTGCGCATCGGTGAGGATCTGCTGGTTGACCGGCATCACGATGCCATTGATCTTGATGTTGATCGGCGCGCCGGTGGAGAAGAACAGGTCGGACGCCTGTTTATCGGCAGCCAGTTGCAGCAGCGGAGAGACGATCATGGGTTCACCTCGTAACGGCAGGATTTAGGATTTTGGAATTAGGATTTGGGGTGGCTAAATCCCAAATCCTAGATCCCAAATCCTGACTAGATTCCGCGCAGCAGTTCGTTGATGCCGACCTTGCCCAGGGTCTTGGCATCCACCTTCTTCACGATCACGGCGCAGTACAGGCTGTAGCTGCCATCCTTGGACGGCATGCTGCCGGATACCACCACGGAGCCGGCAGGCACGCGGCCGTAGAACACCTCGCCGGTCTCGCGGTCGAGGATCTTGGTGGATTGGCCGATGAACACGCCCATGGAGATCACCGAGCCTTCTTCCACGATCACGCCTTCGACGACCTCGGAGCGTGCGCCGATGAAGCAGTTGTCTTCGATGATGGTGGGGTTGGCTTGCACCGGTTCCAGCACGCCGCCGATGCCGACGCCGCCGGACAGGTGCACGTTCTTGCCGATCTGTGCGCAGGAGCCGACGGTGGCCCAGGTATCGACCATCGTGCCTTCATCCACGTAGCCGCCGATGTTCACGTAGGAGGGCATCAGCACCACGTTCTTGGCGATGTAGGCACCGCGACGCGCGGCAGCCGGAGGCACCACGCGGAAGCCGCCTTCGCGGAACTCCTTGGAGTTGTAGTCGGCGAACTTGGAGGGCACCTTGTCGAAGTAGTTGGTGAAGCCGCCCTTGATGAAGGCGTTGTCTTCGATGCGGAAGGACAGCAGCACGGCCTTTTTGACCCACTGGTGGGTGACCCACTGGCCGTCGATCTTCTCGGCCACGCGCAGCTTGCCCTGATCCAGGTATTCGATCACGGTGTTGATCGCTTCCTTGAGCTGCGCATCCACGTTGCGCGGGGTGATCTCGGCGCGGCGTTCAAAGGCTTCTTCGATGGTCTTCTGCAAGAGTGGCATGGTCTTTCCTATTTTAGTTTTGAGGTGAATTCGGCGATGCGGCGTGCGGCTTCCAGCGTCTCGTCCAGGCCGGCGACCAGCGCCAGACGGATGAAGTTCGCGCCCGGGTTGATCCCGTGCGCTTCACGCGCCAGGAAACTGCCGGGCAGCACGGACACATTATAGTCGCGATACAACTGCTGGGCGAAATCGGTGTCCGGGATGGGCGTGTTGATCCACAGGTAGAAGCCGGCATCCGGCTTGTGTACCGGCAACACCGGCGACAACAGGGCGATGGTGCGCTCGAACTTCTCGGCATACAGGCGGCGGTTCTCGGCGACATGTGCCTCATCGTTCCAGGCAGCGACGGTGGCGGCCTGTACGGCGGGGTTCATGGCGCAACCGTGGTAGGTGCGGTACAGCGCGAATTGCTCCAGGATCCGGGCATCGCCGGCTACGAAGCCGGAGCGCAGGCCGGGCACGTTGGAGCGCTTGGACAGGCTGGAGAACACCACCAGGTTGCGGTAATCGCTGCGGCCCAGTTGCTGCGCCGCCTGCAAGGCGCCCAGCGGCTGGTCGTCGCCGAAGTAGATCTCGGAATAGCATTCGTCGGCGGCGATGACGAAACCGTAACGTTCGCTCATCTCGAATAGCGTCTGCCATTCGGCCAGCGGCATCACGCGGCCGTTGGGGTTGCCCGGCGAGCAGACATAGATGAGCTGGGTGCGCTGCCAGGTCGCCGCATCCAATTGAGTGAGATCGGGGGCGAAGCCATCCTGCGCCAAGGCGTTCAGGAAATGCGGGGTGGCGCCGGCCAGCAGGGCCGCACCTTCGTAGATCTGGTAGAACGGGTTGGGGCAGACCACTACGGGATCCGGCCGGCTGCGGTCGATCACCGCCTGGGCGAAGGCGAACAACGCTTCGCGACTGCCGTTCACCGGCAACACCTGGGTCTTGGCATCCGGTGCGGCAATGCCGTAACGGCGCGCCAGCCATTGTGCGATGGCATTGCGCAGCGCGTCGCTGCCGATGGTTGTGGGATAATTCGCCAGCCCGTCCAGTCCCTGCACGAGCGCGTCCTTGATGAAGGGCGGGGTCTCGTGCTTGGGTTCGCCGATGTGCAGTGCGATGGGCTTCAGGGCGGCATTCGGCGTGACTTGGCCGAACAGCTTGGACAGCTTCTGGAACGGGTAGGGTTGCAGTTTGTTCAGGTCGGGGTTCATGTGCATAAGGCAGCGCGCGAAAGAGCGCGCATTATAGAGGGCGGGCGGGTGCCAACAAAACGAAATGTCTTGCCGGTCGCCGGCTTGTTGAGCGGGGCGCTGGTGTGGGGATTGATCTGGTATCCCTATCGCGTGTTGCAGGATGATGGTGTGGCCGGCGAATTGGCGACGCTGGTCACCTATCTGTCGGCGATGGCTTGGGGCAGCTTCATGTTCCCGCGCATATGGCGCGCGCGCGCTTCCTTCAACGCCTGGGCCTGGCTGCTGGTGTTCAGTGCGGGCTGGGCCAACCTCGGTTATGTGCTGGGCATGTTGCATGGCGAGGTGATGCGCGTGCTGCTGCTGTTCTATCTGGCACCGGTGTGGACCGTGCTGTTCTCGCGCTGGTTGCTGGGCGAGCGCCTGGACCGGTATGGCTACAGCATCGTGCTGCTGTCGTTGGGCGGCGCGCTCATCATGCTGTGGTCGCCGCAACTGGGCCTGCCGTTGCCGCAGAACGTTTCGGAATGGCTGGGGCTGTCTGCCGGCATGGGCTTCGCCCTGTCCAATGTCACCTCACGCCGCGCCAGTCACCTGAGTGTGGAGACCAAATCCTTCAGCCTGTGGCTGGGCACTGCGGCATTGACCTTGCCCTTACTGTGGTGGCAGGGCAACCTGTCCATGCAGGTACAGGCGCTCGATGGTGCGGCTTGGGGTTTGTTGCTGCTATTGGGGGCGGTGATCTGTGCCACCAGTTTCGTCGTGCAATACGGTGTGGCGCATATGGCCGCCAACCGCGCGGTGGTGCTGTTCCTGTTCGAGCTGGTGGTGGCAGCCGTCTCGTCTTACTTCCTGGCGGGCGAGGCCATGGGCTGGCGTGACTGGCTGGGCGCCGCGCTCATCGTCTCGGCTACTCTGCTTTCCAGCAAGATGCAAAGTGATGACGATGAACGCGCCGCCTGAGGTCTCAGGCGATGCTCACGCCCTTGCTTAGATAGACGTCCTGAATGGCATTCAGTAGCGCCACGCCTTCCTGCATCGGTTTCTGGAATGCTTTGCGTCCCGAGATCAGGCCCATGCCGCCGGCGCGCTTGTTGATGACGGCGGTGCGTACTGCCTGTTGCAGGTCGTTCTCGCCGGAAGCGCCGCCCGAATTGATCATGCCCACACGTCCCATGTAGCAGTTCGCCACCTGGTAGCGCACCAGGTCGATGGGGTGCTCGCTGGTCAGTTCGCTATACACCTTGGAGCTGGTCTTGCCGAACTTGAGCGCGGGGTAGCCGCCGTTGTTCTCGGCCATTTTCTGTTTGACGATGTCGGCGTTGATGGTCACTGCGAGATGGTTGGCCTGCCCGGTCAGGTCGGCGGCGACGTGATAGTCCTTGTCGGCGGTCTTGAACGCCGGGTTGCGCAGGTAGGCCCACAGGATGGTGGCCATACCCAGTTCGTGCGCATGTTCGAAGGCTTCGGAGATCTCCAGTATCTGCCGGCGTGACTGTTCCGAACCATAGAACACCGTAGCGCCCACGGCCACCGCGCCCATGTCGAAAGCCTGGTCCACGCTGGCGAACAGCGTCTGGTCGAACTCGTTGGGGTAGGTCAGCAACTCGTTGTGGTTGATCTTCACGATGAAGGGGATCTTGTGCGCGTATTTGCGCGCCACCGAGCCCAGCACGCCCAAGGTGGAGGCGACGCCGTTGCAGCCGCCTTCGATTGCCAGGCGCACGATGTTCTCGGGATCGAAATACATGGGGTTGGGAGCGAACGAGGCGCCGCCGGAGTGTTCTACGCCTTGGTCCACCGGCAGCAGCGACAGGTAGCCGGTGTTGGCCAGTCGCCCCGTGCCGTACAGTGCCTGCAAGCTGCGCAGCACGCCCGGTTTGCGGTCCTTCATCGCCACTACGCGGTCCACATAGTCCGGTCCAGGCAGATGCAGCGATTCTTTCGGGATGCCGGAGCAGCGATGCTGCAACAGCGATGCGGCTTCCTGGCCCAGCAATTGCTCGATGTTCGTCATGATGCGTTCCCCCGTGAAGTTGAAAGATCAATGAAGCGACAAGCGAAAG
Source organism: Pseudomonadota bacterium (assembly GCA_021822115.1). Next base: position 9,651 of record JAJZSA010000057.1, on the reverse strand, counting down.
TCCGACTTATGGTACTCCTTCGCTATAATTCCGCCATCTTCAATCCACCACTGGAATCCACCATGCAAGCTCCTGTCTTCGGCACCCCGCTCAGTCCATCCGCCACCAAGGTCATGCTGCTCGGCAGCGGCGAACTCGGCAAGGAGGTCATCATCGCCCTGCAGCGTCTGGGGGTGGAAGTCATCGCCGTGGATCGCTACGGCAACGCCCCGGGACAGCAGGTGGCGCACCGCTCCCATGTCATCAACATGGCTGACGGTGCGGCGCTGCGCGCCTTGATCGAGCAGGAGCAGCCGCAGCTCATCGTGCCGGAGATCGAAGCCATCGCCACCGAGATGCTGGAGAAGATCGAGGCGGAAGGGCTGGCGCGCGTGATCCCCACGGCGCGTGCCGCGCGCCTGACCATGAACCGCGAAGGCATCCGCCGGCTGGCTGCCGAGACGCTGGGGCTGCCGACTTCGCCCTACAAGTTTGCGGACAGCCTGCAAGAGTTGCAGGCCGCCATCGATGGCGGCATCGGCTATCCCTGTATCGTCAAGCCGGTGATGTCCTCTTCCGGCAAGGGCCAGTCCAAGCTGGACGGCCCGCAGGATGTGCAGGCGGCCTGGGATTACGCGGCCAGTGGTTCGCGCGTGAACCAGGGACGGGTGATCGTCGAGGGCTTCATCGATTTCGATTACGAGATCACCCAGCTCACCGTGCGTGCGCTGGGCGCGGATGGTCAGGTGGTGACGCATTTCTGCGACCCCATCGGCCACGTGCAGGTGCATGGCGATTATGTGGAGAGCTGGCAGCCGATGGCGATGACACAGGGCGCACTCGATCTGGCGCGCGATATCGCGAAGAAGGTCACCGATGATCTCGGCGGGCTGGGCATCTTCGGCGTGGAGCTGTTCGTGAAGGGCGACCGCGTGTGGTTCTCCGAGGTCAGTCCGCGTCCGCACGATACCGGCATGGTCACCATGTGCACCCAGCGTTTCAACGAGTTCGAGCTGCATGCGCGCGCCATCCTCGGTTTGCCGGTGGATGCCGCGCTGCGTCAGCCTGGTGCATCGGCCGTCATCTACGGCCAACTGGACGAGCCGGGCATCGCCTTCCAGGGCGTGGATGAGGCGCTGCGCGTGCCGGAATCCGATATCCGCCTGTTCGGCAAGCCGGAATCCTTCAAGCGTCGCCGCATGGGGGTGGCGCTGGCCAACGGCAAGGATGTCGACGAAGCCCGTGCCCGCGCCAAACTGGCGGCGAGCAAGGTCATTCCCGTCTCGGGAAAATGATCCTCGGTCTCCATCATGCGACTTTCCTGACGGCCGACCTGGGGCGGGCGCGTGCGTTCTATGAAGAAGTGCTCGGCCTGCGTCCCGACCCGAAGCGCCCGCAGATGGCATTCGACGGGGTGTGGTACGACGTCGGTGCACAGCAGATCCATCTCATGGCGCTGCCCGATCCAGAACATGGCCTGCAACGTCCCGCCCATGGCGGACGCGACCGCCATGTGGCGCTGGCGATATCCGATATGGCGGCCTTGGTGCGTGGTTTGGAGGGTGCAGGTATTCCCTACACGCTGAGTCAATCCGGGCGCAAGGCCTTGTTCTGCCGCGATCCGGATATGAACGCACTCGAATTCATCGAGGTCACATGACGGCAGATAGCTTGCAAGAACTCGGCATCAGTCCGCGCGAGTGGTATCGGCGCGCCTGCGGCAAGGCCGGTTTCGTCTGCGACGCGCGCCAACTGGCGGCCATCGATGAGCTGGAGGAGTTCTGGCGCCAGCTGATCGCCTTCAAGCAGAAGCGCGATCAATTCCTGGGGCGCAGCCTGTTGAGCCCGCATGCGCCCAAGGGTTTGTACATCTGGGGCGGGGTGGGGCGCGGCAAGACCTTTCTGATGGATGGCTTCTATCATTGCCTGCCGTATCGCCGCAAACGCCGCATCCATTTCCATCACTTCATGGTCGAGGTGCATCAGGGCATGCAGCAGCTCGCGCACGAGCGCGATCCGCTGATCGCACTGGCCGAGCGCATCGGCAAGGAGACGCGCCTGCTGTGTCTGGACGAGTTCCATGTGGACGATATCGCCGATGCGATGATCCTGGGACGTCTGCTGCAAGCCTTGTTCGCGCGCGGGGTGGTCTTGCTCACCACCTCCAATCAGGCGCCGGACGACCTCTATCCGCATGGCCTGCAACGGCAGAACTTCCTGCCGGCCATCGCCTTGCTCAAGCGCGAGCTGAAAGTGCTGCATCTGGATAGCGACATGGACTATCGCATGCAGCAGATGGCGCGCGATCCCTTGTTCCTGCCGGCGGCCGAACCGGCCACCGCGTCGCAGATGGCCTTGCTGTTCCAGCGCCTGACCGCCGGCATGGGGCAGGAGGGCGGCAGTATCGCGCTACGCAATATCCATATCCCGACCAGACGGCATGCGCGGGAGGTGGTGTGGTTCGATTTCGCTGAACTGTGCGGCGGTCATCATGACCAGTCCGACTATCTGGCGATCGCGCAGCGCTATCCGACGCTGTTCCTGTCAGACATACCGCGCATGACGGCGGACAACGCTGCCGCCGGGCGACGTTTCACCTGGCTGATCGACGTGTTGTACGACCATCATGTGAATCTGGTGGCTTCGTTCGAGGTGCCGCTGGAGGAACTCTATGCGGCGGGGCGGCTGGATGGTGAAGCGCAACGCATCCTCAGCCGGTTGACCGAGATGCAGACGCATCGTTATCTGGGGTCACCGCACCGAGGTCATGGGGCGGTGACCGGGGGATGACCGCTTACTGGCCCTGGGCCAGGCGCGCGTCGTATTCCTTCTGGCAAGCGGCTTCGGCGGCAGCCAGCGTATCGTCAGCTTGGGCGGCGATCTCTTCCGGGATGGTGAACTGGCCGGGCTTGCGTTTCACCGGTTTCTTGTGGGCTTCCAGGAAGGCGGTCTTGGCGGCGCTGGCTTGTTCCTTGCAGCCGGTCAGGGTGGCGCTGAGTTCGGCTTCGAAACGGGCGCGGGCCTGAGCGCGTGCGGCAGCTTGTTCGCGTGCCTGGATCATGGCCTGTCGGGTCTCTTCGGCCTGCTGCAATTCCAGTTTGTTCAGATGGTCCAGATAGAGCCATGTTCCGCCAGCCAGCACGATCAATACCACAGCGATCACTTTCTTCAGCATTTCCCGCTCCCCTTGATGGATGTGATGGCGCGCATCATAGCGTTAAATCGGCAGCTCATGGGGCCGGATTCGGCAGTCTGGCATGCACCGCCTCGATCTGCGCCAGCACCTCGGCGGACAGGGTGGTGCGGGCGCTCTGCAGGTTCTCTTGCAGTTGCGCCAGCGAGGTCGCGCCGACGATGACGCTGGTGGTGAACCAGCGCGTGCGGGCAAAGGCCAGCGCCAAGGTGGCCGGACTCATGCCGGCCTCGCGCGCGATGCGCACATACTCGGCGCTGGCGGCGGGTACGTTGGGTTTGTTGTAGCGCTGGCCGAAACCCGGGAACAGGGTGATGCGGCCTGGCGCCTGCGGATTCTCCAGATATTTGCCGCTGAGATGACCGAAGGCGAGCGGGCTGTAGGCCAGCAGGCCGACATCGGCATGATGGCAGGCCTCGGCCAGCCCCATCTCGAAGGTGCGGTTCATCAGGTGGTAGGCGTTCTGGATGGTGGCGATCCGCGGCAGGCCGAGCTGTTCCGCGCAGCGCACGAATTCCAGCACCCCCCAGGGTGTTTCATTGGACAGGCCGATGTGGCGCACCTTGCCGGCCTTGACCAATTCCCCCAAAGCGGTCAACTGCTCGGCGATGGGCGTGCTGTCGCGTTCCTGACTGGCGTCGTAGCTGGTACCGCCGAACATGGGCACGTAGCGATCCGGCCAGTGGATCTGGTACAGGTCCACATAGTCCGTCTGCAAACGCTTGAGGCTGCCGTCGATGGCGGCCTGGACATGCTCGCGCGTGATGCGCGGGCCGCCGCGTATCCAGGTGAAGCCGCGCGCCGGCCCGGCGATCTTGGTGGCGATGACCAGTTTGTCGCGCGGTTGATGCTTCAACCAAGTGCCGATATAGGCCTCGGTGCGGTGTACGGTCTCGGCACGCGGTGCGACCGGATACATCTCGGCGGTGTCGATGAAGTTGACGCCGTGCGATAACGCCAGATCGAGCTGCGCATGCGCCTCGGCTTCGCTGTTCTGTTCGCCGAAGGTCATGGTGCCCAGGCACAGGGCGGAGACCTTGAGGTCGCTGCGGCCGAGCGGGCGGTATTCCATGGCCTCAGCCGCGGGTATTGGATTGGCTGGCGAAGCTGGTCAGCTCGACGCGCGGGGCGGGCTGCCAGCCGGGTTTGCGATGTTCCGCCACCACGTTGGTGAAGATGCCGCCGCGTACGTAGAACTTGGCGGTCAGGCGCATGAAACGCGGCTGCGTGGCGGCCACCAGGTCGTCCAGGATGCGGTTGGTCACGTCTTCGTGGAAATGGCCTTCATCGCGGAACGACCACATATAGAGTTTCAGGCTCTTCAGTTCCACGCATTGCTGGTCGGCGATGTAATCCAGGGTCAATGTGGCGAAGTCCGGCTGGCCGGTCTTGGGGCACAGACAGGTGAATTCCGGGACCTCCATATGGATGTGGTAGTCGCGGCCGGGATGGGGATTGGGAAAGGTTTCCAGCGTCTTGGCGGGGCGGGTGCTCATGGTTGGTGGCCTCTGGGAGTTCGGTTAGAATGCCGCGCATTATAACGTCCGACCCGCCATAAATTGCGCCTCAGTCAGATCAAACTCGCCGGCTTCAAGTCTTTCGTCGATCCCACGCATATCTCGCTGCCTGGCCAACTGGTCGGCATCGTCGGTCCGAACGGTTGCGGCAAGTCCAATGTGATCGACGCCTTGCGCTGGGTGCTGGGTGAGTCGCGCGCCTCGGCGTTGCGCGGAGAATCCATGCAGGACGTGATCTTCAACGGCGCCGGCACGCGCAAGCCGGTATCGCGCGCCAGCGTGGAACTGGTGTTCGACAACTCGCTGGGCAAGGTCGGCGGGCAGTGGGCCAGCTACGGCGAGATCTCCATCAAGCGCGTATTGCAGCGCGACGGCGATTCCAGTTACTACATCAACAACCAGAACGTCCGCCGCAAGGACATCACCGACATCTTCCTCGGCACCGGCGTCGGCGCACGCGCCTATGCCATCATCGAACAGGGCATGATCTCGCGCATCATCGAGGCCAAGCCGGAAGAGCTGCGCGTGTTCCTGGAAGAGGCAGCCGGCGTCTCCAAATACCGAGACCGCCGCCGCGAGACCGAACTGCGTCTGGCCGATACCCGCGTCAACCTGTCGCGCGTCTCCGATATCTTGCAGGAACTGGACAAACAGCTCACTCATCTGGGCGAGCAGGCCGAAGTGGCCAAGACCTATCGCGAGCTGGAAGCGCGGCGCGAGACCACGCAGCGCCTGCTGTGGTTGCTGAACAAGCAGGAAGCGGCAGCACGGCGCGAGCGCAATGCCCAAGGTGTGGAGAAGACCCGCAACGATCTGGAAGGCGAGATCGCCAAGCTGCGCGAGGTGGAAAGCAAGCTGGAGAGCGCGCGTAGCGAACATTTCGGTTTGTCTGATGCGGTGCATGCCAAGCAAGGCGCGCTGTATGAGATCAATTCCGAAGTCGCGCGCCTGGAACAGCAGATCGGTTACCTGCACGAACAGCGTAACCGTCTGCACCAGCAGATCCAGAACGGCGAACGCCAGATCACGCAGCAGCAGAACCAGATCAAAGGCCTGCACAGCTTGCGTAGCCATTGGGAAGAACAGCAGCAGGAAGGCGCTGTGCGCATCAGCGTGTGCGAGGAGCGCGCCGAGAACGAGACGCAATATCTGCCGCAGGCGGAAGAGGCCGCACGTCTGGCCCAGGAACGACACAATGAGATGCAGCGCGAGCAGTTGCGCCTGCAACAGCAGTTGCAACTGGCCGAGACCCAGCGCAGCCATATCCAGAGCAATATGCAGCAGCTCGACAGTCGCCGCTCGCGCCTGATGCTGGAACGCGACAACCTGCCGCGTCCGGATATCGAGGCCTTGGCGCAGGCGCAGCAACGTGCCGCCGAGATGCAAGTCGAGCATGAGATGCAGCAGGAGCAACTGGCAACCTTGCAGGCGCAACTGCCGCAGGCCGACGAGGCGCGGCGTGCCGCACGCCTAGCCGCGCAGGAGCTGGAGCGCCAGTTGGGGCATGCCGAAGCGCGCCTCAATGCCTTGAAGCAGTTACAGGCCCAGCTCGACAACGACAAGGAATTGCATGCCTGGCTGCGTGCTCGCGGTCTGGAAGGCGCGCCGCGTCTGTGGCAATCCATCCGTATCGAGCAAGGCTGGGAGGATGCGCTGGAGGCGGTGCTGCGTGAGCGCATCAATGCCTTGCCGCTGGCACGGCTGGAAGATGCCGCCGGCTGGGATGCGCCGCCGGGCAAGCTGGCGCTGTATGCCGCCGATGGCGCACGCAGTGTGCCGCCGACCGCTACAACCTTGCGTCCCTTGTCCGAGTATGTGCAGGTGCAGGATGCGCAGGCGCGACCGGTGTTGCAGGACTGGCTGCTCGGCGTCTATGCCGTAGCGGATCTGCCGACCGCGCTGGCGCGGCGTGCCGAATTGGCCGCCGGCACCTGGCTGGTGACCCCGCAAGGGCACCTGGTCGGAGCGCACAGCGTGTTGTTCCATGCGCCGGACAGTCAGGTGCATGGCATCCTGGCGCGGCAGCGCGAGATCGAATTGTTGCAGCAGGAAGCGGAAGTGCGCAGCACGGCGCTGGAGCAGGGCAAGGATGCCGTTGCACAGGCCGAACAGGCGCATCAGGAGATGGAGGCGCGCATCGCCGCTTTGCGTAGCAGTGCCGTGCAGATGCAACAGGAGCAACACCAGTTGCAGATGCAGATCCTGAAACTGAGCCAGGCCAACGAACGCACGCAGGAACGCAGCGCCCAGATCTCGCAGGAGATGGAGGAGCTGGCCGCTCGTGCCGGCGAAGCGCAGCAACAGTTAGAGGAGTTGGCACACTCCATGGCCGAACAACGCGAGCGCGTCGATCAGCAGCAGATCGAATGCGACCAGGCGCGCTACCAGGCTAACGCCGAAGAAGCGGCGCTGCGCGAGGTGCGCGAGCGCGCCCACCATGCCCAGCGCGAGTTGCAGGAGGCGCGCTTCTTCGCCAAGACCTGTGCCGACAAGCTGGCCGACCTGGTGCTGAATCTGGAGCACAACGCGGCGACCTTGCAAGATCTGGAGGCTAATTTGCTGGCGAGCCGGCAAGAGCTGGAGAGCCTCACTGAAGGCGACGCGCAGGAGCAGTTGCAGGAATTGCTGGAGCGTCGCCAGATGCAGGAACAGGCGCTGGCTGAAGCGCGCAACGTGCTGGAACATGCGACCGTCACCTTGAACCAGTTGGAGCAGGCGCGCATGTCCTGCGAACAGCAGATCAATCCGCTGCGTGACAGGGTGGGCGAACTGACCTTGAAGGAGCAGGAGGCGCGCATCCAGTTCGAGCAATGGTCCGAGCAGTTGCAGGATGTGGATGAGGCGCCGTTGCTGCCTTTGCTCGAAGGCGCCAAGATCGGCGGCTTGCAGACCGAACTGAGCCGGCTGGCTAATGACATCAATGCGCTGGGGGCCGTCAACCTGGCGGCACTGGAAGAGTTGCAGGCGGCACAGGAGCGCAAGGAATACCTGGATGCGCAAGCCAAGGATCTGAACGAGGCGATCGGTACTCTGGAAGAAGCCATCCGCCGTATCGACAAGGAATCACGCGATCTGCTGATGGCGACCTATGAAGAGGTCAATCGTCATCTGGGTGAGCTGTTCCCGGTGCTGTTCGGTGGTGGCGAGGCGCGCCTGGTGCTGACCGGGGAAGAGATCCTCGACAGCGGTGTGCAGGTGATGGCGCATCCGCCGGGCAAGCGCAACGCCTCCATCCATCTGCTGTCGGGCGGCGAGAAGGCGCTGACCGCGATCGCTCTGGTGTTCTCGCTGTTCCAGCTCAATCCGGCGCCGTTCTGTGTGCTGGACGAGGTGGATGCGCCGCTGGACGATACCAACACCGAGCGCCTGTGCAAGCTGATCGAGAAGATGTCGGAACGGACGCAGTTCGTCTACATCAGCCACAACAAGATCACCATGGAGATGGCCAATCAGCTGGTCGGCGTGACCATGCAGGAGCGCGGCGTCTCCAAGGTGGTATCGGTGGATATCGAGGAAGCGATGCGCATGCGCGATGGCAGCAGCGCACCGGTGGCGGTCTAGTCGCAGTTGGCCTTGGCCGCTTCGCGCGCGCTATTCAGGCGCTGTTCGCGTTCATTGTCGTCGACATAGCGGCGTTCGCCGTTCTCGTCGTAGGTGAAAAGGCGGGTGCCGCTCTCGATGGTGCGCAAATTCTCGCGTGCTGCGGTGCAGGCACGTTGTTTTTCAGCTTTAGCCGCCGCTTCTTGCTGTGATTTTGCGGCCGCTTCCTGCTTCTCGGTGCGTGCCTTTTTCATTTCGGCTTCGCGTTCGGCGTAGCTCTTGCTGGAATAGCTGGCGGGGGCTTCCGCCTGTCCTTTGCCGGTATAGCTGCGCACGGTTTCGGACTGCACATTGGCGGGCGGGGTATCGGAATAATGGACCTTGCCGTTCTCATCCACCCATTTATTCAGCCCGGCCTGGGCGCTCAGGGCATAGGACAGGGCCAACAAAGCAAACAGCGGTCTCATGGGGCGGCTTCCGTGATTGGGGTGGAAAAGTTAACTATTATTTACGGCGGCGTCAATTTATCATGGCGCGGCCGTAATCTGACGGAGAACAGGTCTGGGGAATCATCCCCGCAGCCGGAGGGCAAGGATGCATAGCAAGATGCACGGTCAACACAAGCAGGACTTCCTGCAGGTAGAAAGCAATCAGGAACAGGTGTTGCGCCTGTTCCGCAGCTATTTCCGCTCACATCAGACCGCCGGCAAACTGTTCGACGAATTCCCCGATTTCTTCCTGGTCAAGCCCATCGTGCTCAAGGATCCGGAACTCGTGGAGCGTGCGTCGGATCGGCTCATCGTCGACGATTGCGTGCAACGTGCCCAGCAGCGTCGCGGTTATGTCGGAGTCAGCAAGTGGCGCAACCCAAAACTCAACTATTACTGGCTGGAACTGTCGGTATTCCCGTTCATGCTGGGTGATGAGGTGACGCAGAACAACGAATGGGCTTTCTATTTCGTGTTGCAGCGCTTCATCGATTTCACGCGTCAATATCCGCGTCAATATGGCGATATGGCAGAGGGGGGGGAGGTTGACCATGATCTGGGGCTGATGCTGGCTGGGATCGCCAAACATGCCGCAAAGATTGACGCATATCTTTTGCATTATCCACAGGAAAAACTGTTGGCGTTCAATCCGTCATGGCCCTTGGCTGAGGTCAACAAGCTGCTACAGACCCTGAAAGGTAGTGATCTTGACTGGTGTGAGCTGTTCTTCGAGCACATCATTTATGTGATGGGGCAGAAGCATCAGGGGGAAGGGTGAATCGGCATGCGGTCCGGTCGGCAAGTTTTGATATAATGCGCGTTTTGCGGAGGAAGGTTCCATGCGTATCACCCAGAAAGCCCTAACATTCGACGATGTCCTGCTCGTTCCTGCGCAATCCGACGTCCTGCCGCGTGATGTCAGCCTGCGCACCCA
>JAJZSA010000056.1 GCA_021822115.1 Pseudomonadota bacterium | reverse complement strand
AAGGTGTCGGTTGAAGTCGCAGAAGCTGCGCGGCAGTGAAGGCAGCACTGTATTTCCATACGGTTCGCCATCTGCGGTTTTCGCAGATAGTGAACCGTATTCGTTTCCGCTTGCGTCGGCCGCGTCCCGATTTCCGTGCGCCACCATCTTGTCGTCAGGTGATTGGCGTGTGGGCCATGCCATGCGTGCGCGCGCAGAGCATGCTGGCGGAAGATACCTTTTGCTTCCTCAATGAGACTCGGACGGTTGCGACCGCTACCGGCTGGAACGATCCTGCCATTGCCAAGCTCTGGCTGTATAACCTGCATTACTTCGATGATTTGACTGGCACTGGTGCTGCGGAACGTAACGACTGGCACCAGCATCTGATTGCAAGGTGGATCGCAGAGAATCCGGCTGGCGAGGGTAACGGCTGGGAGCCGTATACGACCTCACTGCGCATTGTGAATTGGATCAAGTGGTCTTTCGCAGGCGGAACGCTTTCTGCGGAAGCGCTTGCCAGCCTCGCGGTGCAGATACGTTTTCTGTGCGAGCGTCTCGAGTTCCATCTATTGGGGAATCATTTGTTGGCAAATGCCAAGGCGCTGGTTTTCGCTGGCGCATTCTTCGAAGGGGAAGAGGCGCAACAGTGGATGCAGCTGGGGCGACAGATCCTGGCACGCGAACTGCCGGAACAGATACTTGCGGACGGTGGTCATTTCGAACTCAGCCCGATGTATCACAGTGTGATATTGGAAGATATCCTCGATATGGAGAATGTCCTCCGGGCCTATGCGTTAGAACCCGTTACAGAACCCGGATTGGCCGATCGCATGCGCAGATGGCTGGCGACGATGTGCCATCCGGACGGGGAGATATCGTTCTTCAATGATGCCGCCATGGGGATCGCATCGCCACCAGCGATGCTAGAGGATTATGCGCGGAGGCTGGGGCATGCGCCGTTGCCCGTCGAACGCGAAAATGTTGTGCAACTCGCGGCAAGCGGATATGTCAGGCTGGAAAAATCGCTGGCAGTCCTTTTGATCGATGCGGCGCCCATCGGTCCAAGCTATTTGCCGGGGCACGGACATGCAGACGCATTGTCATTCGAGCTGTCTTTATGCGGTCAGCGCGTACTGGTGAATTCCGGTACATCTTGCTACGGTAATAGTGCGGAGCGCCAGCGCCAGAGAGGTACGGCGGCGCACAATGCCGTGGTCATTGATGGACAGGATTCATCGGAGGTTTGGGGCGGGTTCCGGGTGGCGCGCCGGGCACATATCTCTGAACTGACCCTGAAGCGTGGGACACCGCTAACGGTGCAGGCGGCCCACGATGGTTATCGGCGATTGCCAGGTAAGAACCTGCATCGGCGCACTTGGTTGCTGGAGGCGCAATGTTTACGCATCGAAGATGAAGTGAGCGGCGTTTTCGACAAGGCATGTGCCTACTTTCATCTACATCCAGGAATCCGTGTCGTCGCAGGTGAGCAGTCGCAATCAGTCGTTCTGCTACTGCCAGATGCGGTGCGCGTTTCGATAGCGGTTGCCGGGGGAGAGCTATCCGTGGTGGAAGATTCCTGGCATCCGAATTTTGGCATGTCGGCCCCCAGCCATTGCCTGATTGTGTTACTGACAGGTTCGAGAATGACGACAGAAATACATTGGGGAGAATGTGCATGAGAATACTCGTGCTGAGTTTCTATTTCCGGCCGGACCTGAGCGCCGGATCATTTCGCGCAACCGCGCTGGTGGAGGCTTTGCGCCAACAGATGCCGGCAGATGGGCGGATAGATGTGCTGACGACATTACCCAACCGCTACAGCAGCTTCACGGTCGAGGCCCCGGCAGAAGAAAGTGTAGACGGGGTGACGGTCACTCGCATTCCATTGCCCGCCCATAAAAGCGGGATGGTTGACCAGGCCAAGGCATTCATTTCCTATGCGCGTGCAGTGTTGCGGCATACGCGAGGGCAGCAATACGACTTGGTCTTTGCGACTTCCGGGCGGCTTATGAGTGCGGTGCTCGCTGCATGGATATCGCGTAACAAGAAAATCCCGCTGTATCTGGATATACGAGATATTTTTGTCGATACCATCAAGGATGTGCTGCCCAAGCACTTTTCCATATTGATAAAACTGGTCTTCTCACCGCTTGAACGATGGGCCGTAGGAAGTGCTGTGCGCGTCAATCTGGTGTCGCGGGGATTCGCGGCATATTTCGAGCCGCGTTATCCGGGCAAGGCGTTCTCATATTTCACCAACGGCATTGACGACGAGTTCCTTGATCTGCCGGTAGTGGAAAATTCACTCTCCAAGAGCGGTCCCGTGCAGGTCGTGTATGCGGGCAATCTGGGTGAGGGACAAGGGCTGCATGCGATCATCCCGCAGCTTGCCGCTGCGATGCGTGGTCGTGCCACTTTCAAGATCATCGGCGATGGCGGAAGAAAGGAAGCGCTAGAGGCGGCACTTGAGCATTCCTGTGTCGATAACGTCGAGCTGGTGCCGCCGGTAAAGAGACAGCAGCTGATCGAAGCATATAGACAGGCGGACGTACTCTTCTTGCACCTCAACGATTACGAGGCATTCAAGAAAGTCTTGCCATCCAAGCTGTTTGAATATGGCGCAATGGGAAAGCCTATCTGGGCCGGGGTTTCTGGCTATGCGGCTGAATTCATCGCAATGGAACTGGATAATGCTGCGGTCTTCCCTCCTTGTGAGGCCGATGCCGCAGTCCGTGCATTCGATCAGCTCGAAATTCGGAGCAATGCGCGAACAAGATTTGTAGAAAAATTTTCCAGAAAGAATCTGGTCCGCCAGATGGCAGCTGAGATATTGGCAATCCCTTCCCGTTGACTTTACTGGGGAACCAATTTGAGTTGCGTTGAGATTTCATACTGTTGCCGCGCTCGGACGGTCCGACGCTATTGTTGAAGCTGGCGCTTCTTGGTATGGTGCGCGGCTGTTTCGGGGACTTTACCCGAGTGAATTACTGCTACTCGATGTTATTGAAGGGATAAAAACGTGCAACCCACAATCCAGGAAAAAGTTCGACTGGCTGAATATGCTGAAGTGGATCTGATGCAGATGCTGTATCGCCTGTGGGCGGGCAGGAAGATCATTCTGGCAGCTGGCTTGGCGTGCATGCTACTGGGATTCGTCGGCGCGAAGTTGCTGAATCAGTATCGGGTCGAGGGTGTCTTTATATTTGGCGGTTCGATACCCTACAAGACGAAAACCATCAAAGAAAATAACGCGGAAGAAAAAAAAGGTATCTCGCCACCCGAATTCAAACGGCTCTCTGCCACTTATCTTTCTGAAGATCACTTCAAGTCGTACGCGAAGGAAAAGCAACTGGAAGACTTTCCTCCTGTGCAGGAATTGCAGGCGCTATTCAAGAAAAAGAACGGTTTTGAAGGTCATGCGGCGCCGCTGTATAAGGTATCCAAGCAGGATGCCAAGGATATTGTAGGTACCGCGATGGATGCGGAGAATGCCGTGATCGGCTTGCGCCTGACCTTTCAGAGCGATACGGCAGAGGCAGCCAGGGGCCAAGTCGATTGGTTGGCCGAATATGTGATTGACGGTCTCCTGTACAGCGATTTGGTGGAGCGCTTCCGCGATGCGCGAGAACAACTCGAAATCAGGAAGCTACAGCTGGATAGGGAGATTCAGTTGAATAGACGTTTGCTGGAAACTTATAAGCAGCGCACACTGGATCTGCAACGGATCGCAGGCAGATTTCCTAATGCATCAAGTAAGGCCGATAGGCAGGTGATTTCAGTCACGGAAGATACCGCGCAATATTTGCCGCCACAGACGTTGCTGGCGACGAACGAAGTGTTGATTTCGCGTGCGAACGAAAAGATTCGCGATGCACGCCTGGAGCAGGCACGGATCGATAGATTGCTCAAATATCATGAGGCAGTGACGCCTTTGTTCCAGCAGACTGTCTCTGGCAAAGCGCTGCTCGCGGGATTGGTACGAGAGGAGCATGTGCTGTTCGATGGCGCAAAACAATCCGACGATGTGACACTTGAAGTGAGGAACCAAATCAAGATCGACAATCAGGCGATGGAATTGCTGTACCTGAAAAAAAGCCGCATCGTTTCGATGCAAGTCATGCCGACGGCGCGCCCGGTGCTGACTGCGGGTATTGCGATGATGCTGGGCTTGATGCTGGCAGCAATGTTCGTGTTGTTGAAACGGCCGTTGCAGCAATAAGGTCCTTGAGATTTCAGCCGTGGTGGTCCATTGATGATCAAGCTTCTTCCCGTGCTTGCCTTGCTGCTCTCAGCTGGGGGCATCGCCGCACTGCTGGCTAGCAGGCTGGGGCATAAGATACAAGATGTACCCAATGCACGCTCGTTGCACACGAGGCCAACACCGCGCATAGGCGGTTTAGGGGTGATGGCCGGCATCTTGGCGGCGTGGGCGATGTTGTGGTCCTCGCTTGGGTGGTGGTTGGTGTTGCCCTTGATTGCTCTGCTCATCGTTTCATTGCTTGACGACATCCATAATCTGCCTGTGCGTGGGCGGTTGCTGGTTCAGCTTATAGCCGGGGTGGTTTTGGTCGCAGGCTCTGGCGTGTATGCGAGTGAGGGCATCATGCTGGCATTGGCGACGGTCTTTTTTTGCGTATGGATGACGAATCTGTACAACTTCATGGATGGCTCGAATGGTTTGGCAGGAGGGATGACGCTGTTCGGCTTCGCGTTCTATGGGGTGGCAGCCTGGATGGCGCAAGATGAAACATTCGCGCTATTGAGCTTTTCGGTCAGCGCAGCGGCACTTGGGTTTTTGTATTTCAACTTTCCTCAAGCAAAAGTCTTTATGGGGGATGCGGGCTCGATTCCTTTGGGATTCCTGGCTGCTTCCATGGGCGTATGGGGCTGGATGCGGGGGTTATGGCCAGTCTGGTTCCCGCTGTTGGTGTTCTCGCCTTTCATCATAGATGCCACAACCACGTTGATAAAACGCGCCATACGGGGAGCCAAGATCACGGAGGCGCATCGCGAACATTACTATCAACGCGCTATACAAATGGGGCTGGGACATCGCAACTTGGCCTTGCTGGAGTACGTGCTGATGCTTTGCGTCGGCAGTTCCGGGCTGATGTGGTTACAGCACCCATTCCCGCCAGGTCTGATCGCTGTCTGGGCGGTGATCTATACTGTGTGCATGCTGATGATCGATGCGCGCTGGGCGCGCTTCATACAAGGCCAAATCAAATGATCCGATCCCGTATCAACACCGGTATTGCCATTCTGCATGATTTACTTGCTGCCAGTGCCGCGTGGTGGTTCGCGTACCAATTGCGCTTCAACTTTGCCATCCCGGAGGAGTTGGGGCAGGAAGTATGGCGTACCTTGCTCTGGGTCACCCCTCTTCAAGTGGCAGTTTTTGCATTGATGGGCTTGTATCGGGGTATCTGGCGCTATGCCAGCATCACTGATCTGCGGCGTATCTTTATGGCGATACTGGCCGGGGTGTTGTTGATCCCGTTGCTGCATGGCTTGCTGCGCATCGAGGCGGTTACGCCCCGTTCTATCCTGGTGATTGATGCCCTGTTGTTGATCGTGCTGATGGGGGGCGGACGTTTGCTTTACCGGCTGTGGAAAGAAAACCTGCTTTATGGCGATTTCCAGTTGCGTGGTGAACCGGTACTCATCATTGGTGCCGGGGGCGCTGGCGTTGGCCTGGTCAAGGAACTGATGCGCAGCGATGATTGGCATCCGGTCGGCTTTCTGGACGACGATCAGGCGAAGCATGGCAAGACCTTGAGCGGAGTCAGGGTGTTGGGCGGAGTGGATGAGCTGGGTACTTGGGTGCACAAATTGCAGGTGTGCCAGATCATTGTGGCGATGCCATCTGCTTCGCACCAGCAGCGCAAACATGTTATCGACTTGGCGAGCCAGGTCGGCATCAAGGCCCTGACGGTGCCGGCGTTCGATGATCTGTTGAGCGGGCGGGTCGCTGTGTCGCAATTGCGCAAGATCGAGATGGATGACCTGCTGGGGCGAGATCCGGTGCAACTCGATGATGCTGGGCTGCATCAGCAACTCACTGGCAAGGTGGTGCTGGTCACGGGAGCTGGAGGCTCCATCGGCTCGGAACTTTGCCGCCAGTTGGCGCGTTTTGCACCAGGTAAGCTGGTGCTGTTCGAATCCAGCGAATTTGCGCTCTACAACATCGAACAGGAATTGCAGCGCCAATTCCCCTATCTCGACATTCTTTATCTCGCCGGGGATGTGCGCGATCCCTTGCGCGTGGAGCAGGTGTTTGCCCAATGCCGCCCGGATGTGGTGTTCCATGCGGCGGCCTACAAGCATGTGCCGCTGATGGAAAAATACAACGCCTGGCAGGCGGTGCGCAATAACGTGTTGGGAACATGGCGGGTGGGTGATGCGGCGCGCCGATCCGGTGTGGAAAAATTCGTTCTGATTTCTACCGACAAGGCCGTGAACCCGACCAATGTGATGGGGGCGACCAAGCGTCTGGCCGAGATCGTCTGTCAGGGATTGGGACAAGGATCGACAACGCGCTTTGTGACGGTGCGCTTCGGTAATGTACTGGGCAGCAATGGTAGCGTGATCCCAAAATTCAAGGAGCAGATTGCCAAGGGCGGCCCGATCACGGTCACGCATCCGGAGATCACGCGTTTCTTCATGTCCATTCCGGAAGCGGCGCAACTGGTGATGCAGGCGGGTTATATGGGCAAGGGGGGGGAGATCTTCGTGCTCGATATGGGGGAGCCCGTCAAGATCGTAGACTTGGCGCGAGATATGATCCGGCTTTCGGGTTTGTCCGAGGAAGATGTTCGGATCGAATTCACCGGTCTGCGCCCCGGCGAAAAATTGTACGAAGAGTTGTTGGCTGATAGCGAGCATACCTTGGAGACGCCACATCCGAAATTGCGCATCGCTCAAGCGCGTACCATTGACGACGAAGGGCTGGAAGCATTGCGTGCCTGGATATTCTCGGATGCCATGGCATCGGATGATGAAGTCCGCAGTCAGTTACAACGCTGGGTGCCGGAATACGTCCCTCCGCACAGGCCTTGAGTGACTACTCTCTCCGTCATTCTCATCACCAAGAACGAAGCTGCGAACATCCGCGCCTGCCTTGAGTCGGTAGCGTTCGCCGATGAGACCATCGTGGTCGATTCCGGCAGCACGGATGACACCGTCGCTATCGCGCGAGCGATGGGGGCAAAGGTCTATGAGCATGACTGGCCCGGTTTCGGCCCGCAGAAGAATCGCGCACTGGCTTATGCAGCGGGGGAATGGATCTTCTCCATTGATGCGGATGAGCGGGTGACGCCAGAGCTGCGCATCGAGCTGGAGCAGGCGATGCGTACAGACGAGGCGGAAGGTTTCTTCTGTCCGCGTCTGTCACAGTTCTGCGGCACGTTCATCCATCACAGCGGTTGGTATCCGGACTATGTGTTGCGTTTGTTCAAACGCGGCAAGGGCCGCTTCTCGAACAGTCTGGTGCATGAGAGCGTGTTGCTGGATGGGCGCAGTGCGAAACTCAACTCACCCCTCCTGCATTACAGTTACCTCGACCGCGCCGATGTGGAGCGTAAGGTTGCGCACTACTCCGATGCTGCTGCACGGCAGATGCATGTGGCCGGCAAGCGCACCAGTCTGTTGCGTGCCGCACTCAGCGCGGGGTGGGCCTTCGTGCGTACCTGGGTGATCCGTTTGGGAATGCTGGATGGTCGTGCGGGCTGGGGCATCGCAATGATGAACGCGCGCACCACTTGGCTCAAATACCGCAAGCTGGCGGCACTGAACGCAGCAGCTTCTTAGCTCAGCGCACGCTTGATGCGACTGCGCAGCAACTGCCAGCGCAATTCGCGGGTGTCTTCCGGCTCGGACAGCGAGAGCCCTTGCGCGGGTTGGCCGCGGCGCAGGTAATAGCGGTCGAACACCGACTGGCGCATGCCCCATTTCATCAGGAACTGATGGCCGCCATCGTTCTTCTTGACCTTGCCGGTGGACTTGCACTGGAAGTGATATACAAAAGAATCCCCCACGCCGAGGAAAACTCGGCAGCCTGCGTGCCACAGCTTCATCGAGAAATCGTTGTCGCTGCTCATGCCCGGCGAGAATTCGCTACTGTACCCCCCAACCTTGAACCACCAGCGTTTGCTTACCAGCGTCGGCGGCCAGGTCGCACCTTGCCAGTCCGCTTTGTGGATGTTGGGCAGGTCGGCCAGCAGACGTGCCTCGTCGAAGGTATGCGCCTCGGTGCCGTAAGCACCCACCACTACGCACGGATTGCCGGTGTCGCGCGGCTCGATCATGGTGCCTGACAGCATGAACAGGTCGCTGTCCAGTTGCTTGAGCCTGTTTACCAGGGCCGTATCCCAGCCCGGGCAGCAATACATGTCGTCGTTGAGATAGAGGATGTAGTCCTGCGTGGCATGCATGGCGGCCTCGTTCACCGCGAGGCAGATGCCGATGTTCTCAGGCGATGCGGTGTAGGTCAGTCCTTGCTCGCGCACCCAGTTGAGCGAACCGTCGCTGCCGTCGTTCACATGCACGATGATCTGGTGCGGGAAGGCCGAGTTCTGGCGGATGCTGCGCACGCAAAGTTGCAGTAGCGGCAGGTTGTTCCAAGTGGGGATGATGATGGAGAACATGTAGGGCCTCAGGGTTTGCGCGCAACGATCAGGACGTTTTGCCCTGTAGCCGGCTGATTCGCTTGCGCTTGTTGTTCGTATAGCTCTTTACCGTAACTCCATGCCAAAGCAGAGAGCTTATGCCACCCGTCGCCAAGGCCGCCTTCCGCGATCTCGCGACTGACGCGATACACCACGGCCGAACCCGCTGAGCAGGTGCGCGCTTCGACGATATCCAGGCCGGCGGCGCGAGTCAAAGCTGACAGGCTGGCTACGGTGAACAATTGCAGGTGGCGGGGGGCTTCCCAGCCGCGCCAGTTCGGGCCGAATCCTGTAGCGCCCAGACTCGTTGCATTGGGAGTGGTCATCACAAGCAGGCCGCCAGGCTTGAGCAGGCGCAGGCACTCACGCAATGTGGCTTGCGGGTCATACAGATGCTCGATGGCCTGGCTCAGCGTGATGGCGTCGAAGCTGGCAGCCGGCAGTGCGCATTGGGGCAGGTCGCCCACATGCGTTTCGATACCATAGCGTTCGCTCACCTTGCGTGTAGCCTGTTCATCGAAGTCGGTACCCACCACCTGCCAGCCGCGCTTCTGCATGCGCCGCAGGAAGCGTCCGCCGCCGCAGCCCACGTCTAGCAAGCGCCCTGGTGTTACATCACCCAGCATCATGAAGCGCAGGGCACTTGCGTCCTGCTTCAGACCGCTGGTGATGAAGGCTGGCAAGTAAGCCAGGCGAATCAGCCGATGGGCCAGACTCAACAGCGATTTTGCCAAGCGATGATCGTGTTTTTTAGTATGTGTGTGGTATGAGGCATAGGCTCGCCACATTTCCTGCGGCAGTGGTGCCGGATCCAGCCAATACACCCCGCAAGCATTGCATCGGCGAAATGACCAGGTGCCGTCCAGTTGCCGGTCTGGATCGTGGATGCCGGAAACGCCGTTCGTGCCGTTACCACCGCACAAGGGGCAGGAAGGGCGGGGTTGGCTTGCTATACTGTTCACGTTTGAAGTCGGGATGGGGCCAAGGCCGCATTCTAAACGACACCACCCATTCCAGATACGGCATGAAAACTATCCACATCGTCAGACGCTATGGCCCGGTGGGCGGCATGGAACGCTATGTCTGGGAGACCACACGCGAATTGGCCAAGCTCGGCCATGAGGTGATGGTGCTGTGCGAGGTATGCGTGGGCGAGGTGATGCCAGGCATCGTGGTGCACGAACTCGGGCGTATGCGATACCGGCCGCGCTGGCTGTATTACTGGCGCTTCGGCCGGCGCGTGCATGCCTGGCTCCGGGCGCATCCGCAGCCGGGCTGGTTGATCCACAGCAATGAGCGGGTCGGTGTGCATGATGTCACTACGATCCATGGCCCTCCCTTCGCTTCAGTGCGCGACAAGCCGTGGTGGAAGAAGGTTTCCATCCGCGTTGCCATGCAGCTTTGGATGGAGCGACGCGAATTGCGTGTCGCCAAGGCCATCGTTCCGAATTCACAGATCATCGCGCAGCAGCTGGCGCATTACTATCCGGAATATGCGCACAAGATCACGACACCCATCGTGCCAGGCGTGATGCCCGGCGTGGTGCGTCCTCCACGCGAAGTGCCGCGCGATGGCGGCATCATCGGCTTCGTTGGGAGAGAATGGCAGCGCAAAGGGTTGCCGCTGGCCGTGGAGATTGTCGAGACATTGCGCAAGCAGCGCCCTAAACTGGAATTGTGGGTCGTCGGTCCTGAACCGCGGGAGATTCAGCACTTGTTCCGACACTGGCAGGGCGGATATCGTCTGCTCGGCTGGCGTACTGACAATGCGCATTTCGAGCAGATCGATGTTCTATTGCATCCCGCCAAAGCCGAACCCTACGGCATGGTCATCAGTGAGGCGATGGCTGCCAAGGTGCCCGTGGTCGTGTCCGACATGTGCGGGGCGGCAGCGCAGGTGGTGGAAGGGCGTGGCGAGGTGCTCAGCCTGCAAGCATCTGTAGCGTCATGGGTTGAGGCAATGTTGCTGCAACTCGTGCGCCGTACCCCGTTACCGGGATTCGTCCGGGCGTGGGATGTAGTCGCACAGGAATTCGTCAGTGTGTACCAGGAGATTGCGGTGTTGCATACGGGTGGCATATCAAGGCAGGCAAAGTGATGGAATCCATACGAACAAGGGTGGTGGAAGTATGGGCGGGGCTGTTGCTGCTGATCTATCCCACCATGATGCTGACGGTGCGTGGCGGAATGAATGCGGTGTTCATTCTGGCGTTGCTTTCTTCATTATTGACGTGGACATTCTGGCGAGGCCAGTATTCACGAGCATTAGGTGGGCGGGAACTATGGATCTTCTCGGCATCCATGTTGGGGCTGTTTGCGGCAACGCTCGCTAGTCAAACGTATTGGCAAAGCTATTCGGCTCATGCATATGACGCTGTCTCGCGCTACTGGCTGGCAATACCGATCCTGCTGTGGTTCTCGAGCATGCCCGCCCAAGTATTTTCCCGTCTGCAATACGCTTTTCCACTGGCCGCCATAGCTGGTTTTTTATTATCTGATGCTCAAAATGGACTAGGGCGAGCCACCACAACCACACTTGATCCGATACATTTTGGTGATGCGGCCCTATTGCTGGGATTCATGTCGTTATATTCATTGAATTGGTTCGGGTGCGATAGGCCATGGATGAAGCTACTTAAGCTGGCTGGATTCATCGCGGGCTTGGCCGCTTCGTTTGCATCTGGATCTCGAGGCGGATGGTTGGCAATTCCCGCGATAACTCTGCTTTCTTTGTATTTATTCAGAAGCCACTTGTCGTGGAAGAAAACATTACTCGCGTCGCTAATCCTTGCGATAGTTGGAGTGTTGACCATCTCATACAACGGGATGGTGAAGCAACGAGTCGTAGATTTACAGACTGATATTAAAGCAGCCCAGGAAGGAAGCTCTCTTGACACGTCCCTTGGCATACGTTGGCAACTATATCGAGCGGCCATGGAAATATTTATGCGAAATCCACTTTTTGGAGTAGGGCCTGAAGGGTTTGCCAAAGAGATGAAGCCGATGCAAGAAGCCGGCTTGATATCGTCGCTTGCCGCCGACTTGGGGCGAGGAGAAGTTCACAATGACATCTTGGCAAAAGCCGCAGGGATGGGTTCGCTCGGGGTAATTGCCATCATGGCATTATATGCGGTGCCATTGATGATGTTCTGGGGCGCGACAAAATCAGCGCAAAGAGAAGTCAGAAGGACCGGCATACTCGGCATCGTATTTGTAAGCACGATTGCTGTATTCGGACTGACGGTTGAGTTCCTCAACCTGACATTGGTTGCGGCCTTCTATGCCTTTACTGTCGCGGTGTTATTGGCTGCTTGTCATAGTTTGCGTAACAACGAATTGAGAAAAGAACAGGAGCAATATGAGCAGGCACCTTGATCTTGGCTGTGGGACAACTCCGCACAATCCATACGGAAAGCCACATGTATATGGCGTAGATATTCGAGACGACATAGAAGCGATACTGGCAAGTAAAGGTGTGACTGCGCACAAGGCGAATCTGATTTTCGAACCGATTCCGTTTGAAGATAATTTCTTTTCCAGCATCTCAGCAATCGACTTTCTAGAGCATGTTCCGCGCCAGATATGTCTGGGTAGCAGCAATGAGGTGATTTATCCTTTTATACAACTGATGAACGAGATATGGCGTGTGCTGCAACCTGGCGGAAGGTTGTTGGCGGTGACACCAGCCTACCCTTCTCCTTTGACATTCGCCGATCCAACCCATGTGAACCATATTGCTGAGGGGACGCACCGTTATTTTTGCGGAGACAGCCCTGTCGGGAGTATCTATGGGTTCCATGGCAGATTCCGCGCCTTGATCGCAAAGCGGTCGGTACCGACGAATTTCCGCAAGATGCCTCCCAAGCCGGTGGAAAGTTTCCTGCGGGATATGGGGCGGCGCATTTCGGGCAAGGGCGTGCACCATATGGTGTGGGAGCTGGAAGCGGTGAAATGATCAGTATCGTCATCCCCACCTGGAATAATCTGCCGCATCTAAAACTTTGCGTGGAAAGCCTGCGCAAACATTCTGCGTACCAGCATGAGATCATCGTGCACCTGAACGATGGTTCCGATGGTTCATTGGAATGGGTACAGGCACAAGGGCTGCGTTATACGCGGAGTAGCAAGAATGTCGGCATCTGCCTGGCGATGAACCATGTGGTCTCGATGGCCAGCCATGATTGGGTGCTGTTCATGAACGACGACATGGTGGCTGCGCCGGGATGGGATACAGCGATGCTCGCTGCAATCAAGTCGGCGGATACCGAGTTGGCGCTCTTCTTCGGCACACTGATCCAGCCTGAGGATGGTGGTAATGACATCATCATCAAGCGTGACTTCGGGCGCACCCCGGAAACTTTTGATGAGTCGGCCTTCCTGGATGGCTGCTTTGACGACCCGCGTGGTGACCGTGAGGGGGCGCCGTCCCAGCCGACTTTGTTCCATAAGAAATGGTGGACGATGGTGGGGGGCTACAGTCTGGAGTTCTCGCCGGGGATGAGCAGCGACGATGATTTCCTGATGAAGTTCTGGGTTGCCGGCTGCCGGACTTTCCGAATGCTGGGTGGCAGCCGTTTCTACCACTTCGGTATGGCGAGTACCGGTCGTATCTCGCGCAACCAGGGCGGCCGCATGTTCGTGATGAAGTGGGGTATCACCCAGATCGAGTTTTACCGGCGTTATATGGCTTCTTTGTCTCGCCCGGATGGGGGTGTGACGCCCGATAATCCGAATAACTACGTGCGCACCTCATGGCTGGGCAAATTGCGCCGTATCCGTTATGCCTTGAAATATGGCTATCCGCTGGATGGTATCGAACGCTGGGACCCATTACCGGGACATGCGGATTTCTCGGGTGGTGGGCGGGACTCTGACTGAGCTGACAAGAGCCTACTGCTTTAGATGCTTCAGGATCTCGGTGCCCATCAGCAGATAGCCGCTGGTAGAAAAGTGCGTGTTGTTGGCCGGATAAAGATCAACGACTTTGTCCTTGAGGGCATGCTGCGTGACCTGTAGCAGATCCGGCGCATTGAAATGCTGGCCAACAGTCTTCCAGAAGGGTTTGTCTGGATAGCGGTAGGCCGTAGACTTGTTCGGCACGAAGGCCCATACCACTTTGATTCCGGGCATGCGTGATTCCACCGTCTGCATATCGGCCATGATCGCCGGGTCGATGTCTTCCGGCCTGTCTATCGAATAGAACAGTGCGTCATTGCAGCGGGTGTGGCTGAACAGGCTGCAGCCATCCGGGATGCGAGCCAATGTCACCTCATTGCGTAGTTGCCAGGCAGCAAAATCGGGCGCAGCACTGCGTCGTTCATAATCCAGCGCAGTGAGCCAGGTGGTTATTCCGGTCGACAGGCGCCCGGAATAATCGCCGTAATGGATATCGTTGCTGACAGCGGGTGGATGACGAGGGGCGTCGGTCTCCGCGTCCGGGTGATATTGCATCTTCTCGCAGGCGACAGACTTCTGGATGTCGCTGATCAGGTTGCGTTCGACGGATTCAAGCACGATGTGATGTCCCCGGAAACCTTGTGCGCGCAGCCATGGCATGAAGTCAGCGCAGATACCGCGCATGCTGTTCCAGGATTCGGTACGCACTTTGTAACCTTGCCGGGTCAGACTGGTCTGCCATATTCCTTTTTCAGAGAAACTGTCGCCGATCACCAGCACATCGGCTTCCTGCATGCTGGCTTGTCGTAGCCAGGCAGCGTCGATGGCCGGTTGCGGTTTGGTCCAGCCGAACATCGATTCGGGCAGCAATGCCATGCGGGTCAGTTCAGCCTGGAAGGTCGCCATCGGCAGGAAATAGAAACCTGCTGCCCCATATGCCAGCAAGGTCAGCGACACAAAGATGGAGAAGAGGCGGGCGTGTCTCATGTCAGAACTGGAAGTAGAGGAAGGGACTGTAGCTGCCGAAGCGGTCGATCGTGATGTAAAGCATATAGAGGACGATCAAAGCTTGTAATGCAGCCAGCAGATAGCTGCCTGCAAGGAAACGGATGCGGGTCGAATTCGGTAACAGCCATACCCACAGCAGACCCGGGATAAGCCACTGCAGCAGATCACGCCCAGACAGGCTGGTGAGCAGCAACAGATTGCCATGCGCAACGAGATCGAAAGCGATGGGGCGATATTCGATGCCGAACATGGCATTCAATAGCACGGTCGCCTGCGCCATGTCATCGGCGCGGAACACCACCCAGGCGGCAACGACGGCAACGAAAGTCAATGCGCCGCCAGTCAGCGCACCTAGCCAGCCCGGTATCCATTGCAAATAACGCAGCGCGACCCATTCACGCCACAAGTGATTGATGATCAGATAGGCACCATGCATGACGCCCCAGATCACGAAGGTCCAGCCGGCACCGTGCCACAGACCGCCGAGCAGCATGGTGGTGAGCAGATTTGCATGGCGACGCAGTTTACCTTTGCGATTGCCACCCAGCGGGATGTACAGATAGTCGCGCAGGAAAGTAGAGAGTGTCATGTGCCAGCGTCGCCAGAAATCGATGATGCTGGTCGATTTGTAAGGTGAATTGAAGTTGATCGGCAGACGGATGTTGAACATCAGCGCGATACCGAGCGCCATGTCGGTATAGCCTGAGAAATCGAAATAGATCTGCAAGGTGTAAGCCAGGGCGCCGGCCCATGCTTCATAAATGGTCGGCAGAATGCCGATCTGCATGCCATGCGAGGCACCTTCGAAGATCGCTGTGGCATAGGGGGCGAGAGAGTCTGCCCACAGAACTTTCTTGCACAGCCCCAACGTGAACAGCAGCAAGCCTGTCGCCACATTGTCCCAGTCGATGCGGTAGGTCGCAGCATGTGCGAACTGCGGCATCATGTCCTTGTGATGCAACACGGGGCCGGCGATCAGGTGCGGGAAGAAAGTCACGAACAGCACATAATGGATGAAGTCGTATTCCTTGACCTTGCCTTGCCAGGTATCGACCAGAAAGGCGATCTGCGTGAAGGTGAAGAACGAGATGCCCAGTGGCAGGATGACCGCCCCCAGCGAGAAATCACCACCGGTCAGGCTATTGACGCTGGACAAGAAGAAGTTCGCATATTTGTAATAGGCGAGCAGCAGTATGTCGGCGGTGATGGCGAAGAAAAGCAGGTGGTTCTTGCGGCGCTGTAGTCCTTGAGCGTGAGCCTTGGAGATCCACACGCCGCAGGCGTAATTGAATACGATGGAGCCCAGCAGCAAGCCTACGTAGGCCGGGTTCCAGTAGCCATAGAAGAACAGCGAGGCCAGAGCCAACCATGCTGCCGCATAAGCGCGATGGATGCGTCCGAGCTGGAAGAAGCCCAGGAAAACCACTGGCAGGAACAGGAAAATGAAACTGTAAGAGTTGAAGAGCATCGCGCAGCGGTCGGTGTTCAAGGGCGTGCAGTGTTTTTCTGCTACCCTATTTTACCGTTAATCAAGAGGATCTCTGATGTCCATCTACGCCATAGGCGATATCCAGGGCTGCTATGACGAACTCCAGCGTTTGCTGGAGGCAATCAGCTTCGATCCTGCTCGGGATGAACTTTGGTTCGTCGGGGACCTGGTCAATCGCGGCCCCGGCTCGCTGGAAGTGTTGCGGCTGGTGAAGTCGCTGGGAGACTCTGCCATCACGGTGCTGGGCAACCATGACCTGCACTTGCTGGCCGTGGCGGAGGGGATCGGTGAACTGCATCGCACCGATACGCTGGATGGCATTCTGCATGCGCCGGATCGGGATGAGCTGTTGCACTGGCTGCGCCATCAGAAATTGCTGCACGCGGCTGGCGATCACGTGCTGGTGCATGCCGGCTTGCTGCCGCAATGGACAGTGGCGCAGGCGCAAGCACTGGCGCAAGAGGTGGAGACTGCATTGCGCAGCGACGATTACGCGGTATTCCTCAAGAAGATGTACGGCAATACGCCGCATGTCTGGGAGGATGGGCTGGAGGGCTACGCGCGTCTGCGTGTCATCGTCAATGCGTTCACCCGTTTGCGAGTGTGCACGCAGCAAGGCGGGATGGAATTCAAATTCAAGGGCGAGGTGCAGGATATCCCGGCCGGGCTGCTGCCCTGGTTCCAGCTACCGCAACGGCGCAGCCAGGAAGCCACGGTGATCTTCGGCCATTGGTCGGCACTGGGCTTGCGTGTCGAGCCGAACCTGATTTCGCTCGATACCGGTTGCCTGTGGGGCGGGCCGATGACGGCTATCCGCCTGGAAGATCGCCAGTTGTTCCAGGTAGCCTGTACCCAGCCGGTTGCCCGGCATTGGTAACGGAATTACTTAGCAGTTGACAATATAAGAATACTTTAATATTCTAACCATCAACAGCTTTGCTGTTGCACGTTTCTCTTCCCTGAGCGTGCGTCTTAACTTTCCCCTTTGTTAAGACCTTCGCCCCCGGCCGCAAGGCTTCGGGGGCTTTCTTTTTTAGCTTTGCGCGGTCAATGGTGGCGCATCGCCTGGGGCGAGTACGTACCGCGACCTTCGATATGGCGGAAAGTGATGCGTCCCTTGGATAGGTCATAGGGCGACATCTCCAGTGACACCTTGTCGCCGGCGATGATGCGGATGTGATTCTTTTTCATCTTGCCGGCGCTGTAGGCGACCAGCTGATGGCCGTTCTCCAGGGTGACGCGGTAGCGAGAGTCCGGCAGGACCTCGTCCACCACGCCGCTCATCTCGAGCAATTCTTCCTTGGCCATCGCTTAGATGGCGCGGATGTTGGCGGCTTGCTGACCTTTGGGGCCGGTGACGATATCGAATTCGACTTGCTGGCCTTCGGTCAGGGTCTTGAAGCCCGAGCTCTGGATGGCCGAGAAATGTGCGAAAAGGTCATCGCCGCCGTTGGCGGGAGTGATGAAGCCGAAGCCCTTGGAATCGTTGAACCACTTTACGGTACCTGTTGCCATGATGAATCTCCTGAAAAAATTAAAGGCTTGCGCCCGATTGGGTGCGGATATCAAGACGGCAGAGAGATGAAGGAGA
>JAJZSA010000055.1 GCA_021822115.1 Pseudomonadota bacterium | reverse complement strand
GGATCAGTTGAACTTGGCTGCCCGGGCGAGCAGCTTGTCCAGGTTGGGTTCGTTCTTGTTCCAGGGCGTACCCGGATGGATCACGCCTGCGGTGCACTTTTCCGCCGCTTTGACGATCTCCAGATAAGTGCCCGCTTTCGGGTCGATAACGATCGCTTTATTCGTTTCATTGTAGGCAAACACCTTTGGGTTGATGTTCATGCATTCATCGCACGCGGTGCAATCCGGCGTATCGATCCACACGGCTTCGTAACCTGCCGCATTAGCTGCGGCCGGCACTTCGGAAGTCGCGACTGCGGCACCGCTGGCGGCAGGCGCCGCACCGGACAGGCCGGCGGACAATTGCGCGATCAGTTCACGCCGCACGCGGTCGGCGATGGCCGCCTCGTCGCCGACGCTCTTGCCGATACCGGCCACGTCCTTGAGCTGACGCCAGAAGTGCTGACGTTCTTCGCAGGCGTTGACCATCTCCTGCGATACCAGCACGCGCATCAGGCGCTGCTTCTTGTCCACCGCCCAGATGTACGGGTACTTGCCGTCGCGCTCGTCTGCGTCCAGTTGCAGGAAGTCGGCCAGCAACACCATGTCGTCGTTCCAAGTCTCCGGCGGCGCCTTCTTGAACTGCTTGGCGAAGCGGCCTTCGGTCAGCGCGAAATCGGCGAAGGTGAACGGCAGCTTCATCTTCTGCGCGGCGCCCTGCTCGTCCAGATAGCTGAGCGAGTATTCCACCCATTCGTGGTCCAGCGCCGGGTTGCCTTCCAGGCTCACGCAATCGGACAGCGCGATACCGGCATCCGGATCGAAGCGGAACAGCGGATAGGCGCGCGACTCGATCGCCATCTTGCTCTGATGGGTCAGCATGTCGTCGCCCACGCCCTGCTCCGGCGGACATACGGCATACACGTTGAACAGTGCCGGACGGCGGCTGTTGAGACCGTCGATATAGCTCTCGATCAGGTGCGTGGGGTTGGCCACGGTGCCCTGCATCACATAAGCCGAGCGGTGTGCCATGCCGATCAGGCTGATCTCCTTGCGGATCTCCTTCTTGCCGTGGTCCTTCTTGCCGTAGGGCGACATATCCGCCACCTGGCCGATGAAGCCGGAGGTGCAAGCCTGGCCGCCGGTGTTGGAATACACCTGGGTATCCACCACCATCACCTTCACCGGCAGGCCGGACATCAGCATGCGCGACAGGTTCTGGAAGCCGATGTCGTACATCGCCCCGTCGCCGCCCAAGGCCACCACCGGCGGACACAGGTGCCACTCTTCCTCGGAGAGTTGTTCCCAGTTGAAGTGCGTGAAGAAGGCCTGATGGTCGAGCGCCACATAGCCGCGCTCCAGCTCGATCTCGGCCATGCGCACGGCCTTGAAGCCGTCGATCATCTTGGCCATATGGCCTTCGAACACGCCCATCGCCACCGACGGCGCATCCTGGAACAGGTGCGATGTCCACGGGAAGGGATAGGGGTTGAACGGGAAGGTGGACGCCCACACCGAGGTGCAACCGGTGGAATTGATGATGCCCATCTCGGCACGACCCTGACTGTTCGGGCCTTGCACATAGCGCCAGCGCAGATCCTTCAGCTTGTCCAGCAACTGACTCACCCAGCGCAGCCATTCCTGATCGATCGGCTCACCGCCGGCAACCAGCGTGGACAACGTCAGGTCACGCCCCTGGTTGGCCTGCAAGGCTTGCATCAACGCCTGCGTATCGGTCAGGTCCACGGTGGAAGACAGCTTGAGGCGGATATGGCCTTCAAGCTTACCGATCACATCGTCCAGCTTGCTCACGAACGCCTTCACGCGCGGCTGCATCAGCGCGGTGACGGTGGCGGTGAACAGGTGGATCGCGGTCTTCTCGCCGCACCCCAGACAGGCGCCGTCGCCGCTGACCAGCGAACCATAGTTCTTCTTGTCCAGCAGCAAGGTCTCCAGTGCGCCGATCTTGTCGTCCAGACTGTCGATGCGGCTGTACTGCACCGGCGTGCTGGGCAGGTCGAGCCAGAAATCCCAGTCCTTGCGCAGGGTGGCGATACTGTCTTCGGTCTGCGTCACCATCTTCAGCGCATTGTCGCTGCACACATCCACGCACACCGCGCAGCCCTTGCAGGTGTAGGGATTGACGGTGATGGAGAACAGACCGCCGCTGTTCTTCTCCTTCTTCTCGCGCTGCGTCCAGTACGGCTTGGTGGTGGCGAACTTGAAGCCGCCCAGCGTCTCGCGCAGCAGGTTCAACTCCACTTCCAGACGGGTGCGTTCCTCGCCGGTCGCCGGATCTTCCGCGAATGCTTCGGTGATCGCGTTGTTCATCAGCGCGCGCACATCGAGGCCATCGCCCTCCAGCATGTTGCGCAGTTTCTTCTCCACGCCGCGCGCGAACTTGCGCAGGAAGCGAGTGGGACGGCCGGACAGTTCGATCTTCTGGATCGCGGCACCCAGCGCATCGGCCACCGGGGTGACCAGACCGGGGATGGCGCTGTCCGGGCACTGTGTGTAGCACTCGCCGCAGGCGGTGCAGTTCTCGGCGATCCACTCCGGATGCTCGAAGCGGATCTGCGTCATGTCGCGGTACACGCCGGTGGCGGCGGGGATCAGCGTCAGCCCCATGAAGGGATCGACCAAGTTCTCGGAACCTTGGCCCTTGAGGTAGAAGTTGCCGGTCTGCTCCCAGAAGCGATGCACGTCGGCCGCGCCGCCGTCGCCTTCCGGCAGGCGCTTGAGCATCACCGGCAGCGTGGAAGCCGGCTTGGCTTCGGCCTGCTGGCGCGCACCGACGCGCTTGGCGGCGGCCGGGATCTCGAAGATCTCCTCGTAACCGCGCTTCACCACGCGCAGGTTGTCTTCCACGATGCGCTTGCCCTTTTTGCCGAACTTGGCTTCGAGCTGGTTCTCGATGGCCTTGAATAGCGCTTCTTCTGACAGGCCCGCACGATCCTTCACATCGGAGGCATGGAAGAACGCACCCTGGAAGGCGTTGCCCTGCATGCGCAATTGCAGGTCCGGGTTGGAGGATTCCTCGCGGGCGATCTTGAACGCATCGAGATAGAACACGCGGATGTTGTTATCCACGATGTACTTCTGGATGTGCATGGGGAAAGTGGCCCACACCGCTTCCGGCGTGGCGCGGTTGCTCTGGATCACGAACACGCCGTTCTGCTTCAGGCCAGCCACGGCGTTGGTGTGCAGGAACACCTGCGGGTCGGGCGACAGCGCCACGTCGATGTGGGTATATTCGCAGTTGATGCGGATGGGTTCGGGTGCGGCCGACAGGTAATAGGTGGTCGGCTGGCCCTTCTTCTCGGAACCGTATTTCGGATTGGCCTTGATGTCCCAGCCCAGCAGTTCGAACAGCGTCATCGCCAGGTTCTTGCCGGTGGTCACCGCGCCCCAGCCGCCGACCGAGTGCATGCGCACCGCGATGGCGCCCTTGGGCAACAGATTGGGGTTCTCGGAGCCGCGCAGCGCCATCTCCTTGATGCGCGGATAGGCTTCCTGCAATGCCTGCTGGCGGATCTCCTGCTTGGGATTGGCCGATTCGTCGCGCACGAAATCGACCGACAGATAGTAGAACTTGCGCCGCGCAGCGCCCGGCAGCATGTTCTCCACGGCGGCGATCAGGCCTTCCGGTTGCAGGTCGCGCGAGCCGAGACCGTAGCAGCCGGAATACAGCAGCGGCGCATCCTTCACGCTGGCATAGCTGGCATAGCCCTCATGGCCGCCATCGGCGCCGTTCTCCAGACACTTGGATACGGTGGCGCGCACTTCGCGCATCAGCGGCAGGTCTTCCGCCAGCGGCTGGTCGGTACGCTCCAGCACGGCCACGCCCTTCTTGCCCTTGAGCAACTTGCCCAGCACGTCGCCGGGGAACGGGCGGAACATGGTCATATTGATGACGCCGACCTTGATCTTGCGCGTCTCGCGCAACCAATCGGCCACGGCGGCCGCCTGCACCGTCATGCTGCCATGGCCGAGCAGGAGGTAATCGGCATCCTCGCAACGGTAAGCGGCGACGCGCTCATAGCGGCGGCCGGTCAGTGCATAGAACTCTTGCGCGCACTGGTCGAACAACGCCGGGATGTGCTCGAAGAAATACGGACGCTGCGCGGCCACCGCCTGCATGTAAGCATCCTGATTGGTCACCACACCGGATTGCACCGGCTGGTCCACATCCCACAGCAGCGGCACACGCCGACGCTTGTCGCCGTAGATCAGCTTCTGCGCCGGGGTGGGCGTATCGATGATGTCTTCCGGCAGACCGAGGTATTCGGCCACCAGCGCCTTCTCGGGCACCAGCACCGGCTCGATCAGGTGCGTGGTGAGGAAGCCGTCCTGCGCCACCATGGCCGGGGTCAGTGCCAACTCGGCGGTCTTGCGCGCGATCATGTTGAGGTCGGCCGCTTGCTGCGCGTCCTTGGCGAACACCTGTATGAAGCCGGTGTCGTCCGCACAGTGGTAATCGTCGTGACCACAATGCACGTTGAGCGAGCTCTTGGTGATGGCGCGGCAGCCGACGTTGAGCACATAGGGCAAACGCTTGCCAACGGCGGCATACAGCGACTCATGCATGAAGGCCATGCCTTGCGCCGAAGTGAAGTTCACCGCGCGCATGCCGGTCATCGCCATGCCGGCAGTGACACCTGCGGCAGCGTGTTCCGATTCCGGCTCGATGAAGGACAACGCGCGGCCGGCGTTGTTCACATGGCCGGCGGCGACCGCCTCGGCCCAGTATTCGCCCATCTGCGTGGACGGCGTGATGGGGTAGGCACCGGCGCCGTCGGAGGCTTCGCGCTCCACCATGATCACGGCCGTGTTGCCGTCGATGGCATCGCGCACGCCGGGATACTTGAATTCGGTCTGCTGCTCGGCACCGGTGATGGCATCGAGCAACTTGAACTGTTTGATCTTGTTCAGCATGGCAAGTCTCCTTGAGAGAGGTCAGGCTTCTGCCATGACAGGCAGGGGTTGGATACGGATGATCTTGCGGGCGGCGCGCCCCTTGTCGGCACGGGCGCCGTCCAGCCACACGATGGCCCCGGTGGGGCAGCGTTCGATGGCGGCACGATCTGCCAGGGCGTTCTTGCTGTAATCGATGACGGCGAGGTTGCGGTCGAGCTTGATCAGGCCCGGCGCGGCATCCATGACGCAGCGGCCGCAGGCGGTACACGACACTTCGCAGACGTTTTCCGAGGCATTGGGATCAGCCTGGTTCTTGCAGGCCACCCACAACTGGCGCGACACCGGCTCCAGCGAGAACAGCTGCTTGGGGCAGATGTCCACGCAATCGCCGCAGGCGGTACACTTGGCGGGGTCGACTTCGGGCAGGCTGAAACGGTTCATCACGATGGCGTCGAAATCGCACACCTTGGCGCAGTCGCCGAGGCCGAGGCAGCCCCAGCTACAGCTGCGACCGCCGCCGCTGATGACCGAGGCCGAGCGACAAGTGGAGAGGCCGACGTATTTGGCGCTGCTCTTGGCGACGTTGTTGCCACCGGCACAGGCGAGACGCGCGATGCGCCTCTCCACTTCGCCGAGGTCGATGCCAAGGAAGGCGGCGATGCCCTGATTCTGATCGGGTGCGTTGACGGTGCAGCGCGCGGGTTCGAGTTTGCCGGCGACCACCTGTTCGGCGAAGTTGCGGCAGCCGGCGGTGCCACAGGCGCCACAGTTGGAATGTGGCAGCATCTCTTCGACCTGATCGATGCGCGGGTCTTCGAACACATAGAGACGCTTGCTGGCCTGCGCCAGGAACAAAGCGAGCAAGCCGCCCAAGGCGGCCATGAACGTTGCGGCAAAAATGACCGATTGCAATGTCTGCATGGTGGTCTCCTCTCCCTTGCGTCTGCCTCGATGGGCAGTCTGCACAATTTCTTTGTGGGAATAAGGGTATTAAAGTTACAATCATTTGCCGAATCAATAATTTCAATTTTTATTATTAGTCAATAAAGAATAGTTGCGGGGAGGTGGCACCATGGCAAGGGAAGGACAGGCTTACTATAAAGACAGTCGGATCAAGCAGATGCGTGCGTTCTGTGAAGTCGTGCGCAGCGGCAGCGTGACGCAGGCGGCACAGAACCTGTTCTTGAGTCAGCCCTCGGTGACCTTGCAGATCCAGGCATTGGAGCGCGAACTGAACACCACTTTGTTCGAGCGCCGCGGGCCGGTGCTCAAGCTCACGCCAGATGGCGAGGCTTTATATGGACTGGCCGAACCGCTGGTGAAAGGCGTGGACAGCCTGCAAGAGAACTTCGCCGCCATGCATGGCCGGCTGGAATCCGGCGAACTGAACATCGGCGCTGGCGAATCCACCATCCTCTATGTATTGCCGGAAGCCGTGCGCCGCTTCGTCGCCGCCTATCCGCGCATCCACACCAAGCTGCACAACGTGACCGGGCGCGACGGCCTCAAGATGCTGCGCGCCGACGAGATCGATTTCGCCGTCGGCTCCATGCTGGAGGTGCCGGACGACATCATCTATGAACCGGTGGCCATGTTCGACCCGGTGCTGATCGTGCCGCTCGACCACCCGCTGGCTTCTTACGATGAAGTGACGCTGGAAGCGGTGAGCCAGTACGGCATGATCCTGCCGCCGCGCCATCTCTCCACCTGGAACATCGTGAAGTATGTGTTCCAGCAACATAACCTCACCTTCAAGGTCACGCTGGAAGCCGGCGGCTGGGAAGTCATCAAGAAATATGTCGAGCTGGGCATGGGCATCTCCATCGTCACGGCGATCTGCCTCACCGGCAACGAGAAGCTGAAGCGCATCCCGCTCAAGCAGTATTTCCCGCAGCGTGGTTACGGTCTGGTGTTGCGCAAAGGCAAGTTCCTGTCGCCGCAGGCGCGCCGTTTCGTGGAGATCCTGCACGAGGTGTACGGCACCACACCCAGCCACTGAGCGGCGCCGGGCCGGGCTGGCGATACCCCCATACAACGTGTGACCGCTCGCCCGCTCGGCTTGTCTTTTCCGCGTGATTCCAGTACCTTGCCTCCCTCGCTAGGGGTCTGCCGCAAGGCAGTGAGAGACACCCTTTGAACCTGTACGGGTCATGCCGTCGTAGGGAAGCACCCTTCCGGTGCTTTCTGCAATCTTCTGGAGCACCAACATGAACGCACCCGAATTCCTCGCCTCTTCCGCCCACGTCGATGAGGCCGCCATCAAGCCGCTGCCCAATTCGCGCAAGATCTATGTCGAAGGTTCACGTCCCGACATCCGCGTGCCGATGCGCGAGATCACACTGACCGATACGCACACCAGCAACGGCGTGGAAAAGAATCCGCCCATCTATGTGTACGACTGCTCCGGCCCGTATACCGACCCTGCCGTGAAGATCGACATCCGCTCTGGACTGGAAGAGATGCGTGCCGGCTGGATCGCCGAACGCAACGACACCGAGGCATTGCCGCGCCTGAGCTCCGACTACGGCCAGCAACGCCTGAACGACCCTGCGTTAGCGCACATGCGCTTCAACCTCAAGCACACGCCGCGCAAAGCCAAGCCCGGCATGAACGTGACGCAGATGCACTACGCGCGCAAAGGCATCATCACGCCGGAGATGGAATACATCGCCATCCGCGAGAACCAGAAGCGCGACGGGCTTTCCGAAATGCTGCTGAAGCAGCACCCGGGCGAAAACTTCGGCTCCAAGATGCCGAAGGAAATCACCCCCGAGTTCGTCCGCAGCGAAGTGGCCGCCGGCCGCGCCGTCATCACCGCCAACATCAACCACCCCGAAGTCGAGCCGATGATTATCGGGCGCAACTTCCTGGTGAAGATCAACGCCAACATCGGCAACTCCGCGCTCGGTTCCAGCATCCAGGAAGAAGTCGAAAAGATGACCTGGGCCATCCGCTGGGGCGGCGACACGGTGATGGACTTGAGCACTGGCAAGAACATCCACGAGACGCGCGAATGGATCATCCGCAACTCCCCCGTGCCCATCGGCACCGTGCCGATCTATCAGGCGCTGGAGAAGGTGAACGGCAAGGCCGAAGACCTGACCTGGGAAATCTTCAAGGACACGCTGATCGAGCAGGCCGAACAGGGCGTGGACTACTTCACCATCCACGCCGGCGTGCTGCTGCGCTACATCCCGATGACGGCGAAGCGCATGACCGGCATCGTCTCGCGCGGCGGCTCCATCATGGCGAAGTGGTGCCTCGCGCACCACAAGGAGAACTTCCTCTACACGCACTTCGAAGAGATCTGCGAGATCATGAAGGCCTACGACGTCACCTTCTCGCTCGGCGACGGCCTGCGTCCCGGCTCGGTCTACGACGCCAACGACGAAGCGCAATTGGGCGAACTCAAGACGTTGGGCGAACTGACCCAGATCGCGTGGAAGCACGACGTGCAAGTGATGATCGAAGGGCCCGGCCATGTGCCGATGCACATGATCAAGGAGAACATGGACCTGCAACTCAAGTGGTGTCACGAAGCGCCGTTCTATACCCTCGGCCCGCTGACGCAGGACATCGCCCCCGGCTACGACCACATCACCAGCGCCATCGGTGCGGCGATGATCGGCTGGTTCGGCACCGCCATGCTCTGCTACGTCACGCCCAAGGAACACCTCGGCCTGCCCAACAAGGCCGACGTGAAAGAGGGCATCATCACCTACAAGATCGCCGCCCACGCTGCCGACCTCGCCAAGGGCCACCCCGGCGCGCAGATCCGCGACAACGCCATGAGCAAGGCGCGCTTCGAATTCCGCTGGGAAGACCAGTTCAACATCGGCCTCGACCCCGACCGCGCCCGCGAATTCCACGACGAGACCCTACCCAAGGAATCCGCCAAGGTCGCCCACTTCTGCTCCATGTGCGGCCCGCAGTTCTGCTCGATGAAGATCAGCCAGGATGTGCGCGACTTCGCAGCGAAGGAAGGGCTATCCGAACAGGCCGCTCTGGAAAAGGGAATGGAAGTAAAATCGGTGGAGTTTGTGAAGCAGGGCGCGGAGGTTTATCACAAGGCGTAATGAATGCAGGGGCAATTTGCCCCGCATTCTAAATTGCCCGATAACTTGGCCTCTTGGTGGAAATCTCTTCGTCGAAGAATTCGCGGAAGGTAATGACGTTGGTCTTGTCTTTGTAACAAGTCTCCTTAGACTTCTTTAGGGACTCGGGTACGACCAGATGGATGTCCTGACTGCTCATGTCGTCGATAGCGTCCGCTGAGACGCGATCATCAACGGTTGCTAGAAACAGCGCACAGTTGAATTTCTCCATTGCCACCTGCTTCCAACGCTCTCGCAATGTGGTTTTTGCCGAGAGCACCATTGCCTCTTCGAACTTTCTTTTCTCAGCCTTCAAAACTACAAGGCTGGGCAACACAAAATCCGGCCGGCGACCGCCGGTCACGGCTTGCTCCTCAAACGCAATTCGGCCATCACGCAGCAGCCTTGCAATGTGCTGTTCAAAGGAGCGGCCCGCACGTGATTTTCTGTGCTGACTTGCGCTTAGAAAGGTTGCATCCAAATCTGGGAAACCACGTACAACGGAAGAAACAATATCCAAGCCACCGCTGGAAATAATTCGAATTACTTCTGCTGCGCGATAGCGGCGCTCAGCTCGCTTGTAAAGCGAATACTCAATGTCCCGACTGATCTGCATAATCGCATCCCCTGGATTCGGTATTTCGTATGGGCTTAAATCTTTAAGATGATGTTGCTGGAGATAAGCGCCCTGCGCTTCTGCTGCCAGTATTTCCGGTGCTGGCATCTTCGAAACGGAGGCGATGAAAGCTGCTAATGATCCTGTCCTGAGTGCTGCGCTCAGCTCGTCGATCAATTGGTCGGTTTCATCTTTTTGAATTTTTAATGCGTCAGCCGGATCAAATAGTCCGTAATGAAAGCCAGCCCCAAGATCAAACATTGCCTCCAACAACTCTACCTCTTCGGAGGCCGAATCAACAATCATGAACCAGTGATGAATATCATCGATAGATTCTCGCAAAACACCCCCTATCATCAATGATGCTGGAGTAAGGCCTGCAAACTCGCTTTTCGGCACTCTTGTGAAATGTAGTTCTGCGCCTTTGTTTGAATAGTGTGTCAGCTTGGATTTTTTTACTTCTCCGGTTGCAGGCCAAAGTGTATTGAAATGCGCCTCGTAAATATGCGTCTTATCTTTATTAATGTTTTCAAGAGGAGGAAAGAATCCGGCATCACGAATTTCGCGAGGGATATAGGGGCCATTTTGGTGGCCATTTTTACTATCGTCTGCCCAACCACAATCATTTCGGGAAAGTTTCTTAATCAGTAATTGGCGGCTTTTCCCGGCCCACTCTTGAATATCACTCCACTGGCTTGCAAACGTCATTATTTTTTGTCCCTGGTGATTTCAGAATAAAGCATATCCAATCGAGCTACGTCATCACGCAATTCACATTCCCATACTACAAAAACACGCCAACCAAGTCCGCCTAATGCGGCTAATTGGTAAGCATCCCGGGCAACATTTTCGGATAGTTTGTTCGCCCAGAATTGCTCTCGACTGTTCGGCTTGGTGGCATATTTGCACCCGGAATGCTGATGCCAAAAACAGCCATGCACAAAAACCACCGTCTTGTATTTCGGAAAAACCAAATCCGGTTTCCCGGGCAACTTTTTGGCATGAAGCCTGAAACGAAGACCTCGGCCATGTAAATATTTTCTGACCAGAAGCTCCGGTTTAGTGTTTTTTCCCCGGATACCGGACATCATCCGGCTGCGGGTTTCCCGGTCAACGATATCTGCCATGTCAGCAGTTTGTTGTCTTTAGTGAAGCAATGTCTCGCAAGCCGCGTTGCAAACTTCCAAGTCTCTGACGTTATATCGGTATGTAGGATTAATCCGCATTCCTACAAGCGCTTGAACCAACACCCGCCCACCATCCTCATCTTCCAGAGCAACCATGCGCAATTCATCATCACCAGCATCAATACCTTCTTTAAATTTAACTATATCGCCTCTTCTCATGACTATCTCCTTTTATGCAGCCGCGTATTGAAGGGGAAGCTCAGGCTCCAAGGTTTCTGCTTCCAACATTGGTTGCATTAATCTCGCAACGTGAGCCATGACATCTACAACTACAGAATTTCCGAATTGTTTGTATGCGCGCGTATCCGACACAGGAATTCTGAACGTATCCGGGAAGCCCATCAGTCGCGCGCATTCTCGTGGTGTCAGTCTGCGCGGGTTCTTGTTCTTGCCCTGATACACAAGAATTTCCGAACCATCCTTGTAGTAACGCGCCGAGAGAGTGCGCGAAATATTTTCCGGGGTGACCAGCCCGAATCCGAAGCCGTTACCTTTGGCGCGATGCTTTTCTGCGTAGTTCTGCAAATAGAGCCAAAGTTTGTCGGTCAGTGTGTATTTGTCCGGCACTCGCTTCTTCTTATGATCGAAGAATCTGCGCTCGTCCCATTCCAACACAGGCTCTGTGCCGTCGGTACGGTGCAGGATGTCTTTCAGTTTGATCTCGCCTTTGGGGCGCAACGGGAGCGCATCGAAATCGAAGGCAACCGGCTCGCGAAATCCGACGATGATGATGCGTTCACGATGTTGGGGCGTGAAATGCGCGCCATCTATTACTCGGTAATGAATGTGATAACCAAGCTCTTCTGTCAGGGTGCGGCGGATCACATCAAAGGTTCGGCCCTTGTCGTGTGACATCAGGTTTTTGACGTTCTCAAGCAGAAAAGCGCGCGGGCGTTTTGCGTCGATGATGCGCGCCACGTCGAAGAACAAGGTGCCTTGCGTTTCGCATGCGAAACCATGCGCCCTGCCCAGCGCATTCTTTTTGGAAACTCCTGCAATCGAAAAAGGCTGACAGGGGAAACCGGCCAACAGTACGTCATGATCGGGAATGCTTTCCGCTGCAACCTGCGTGATGTCGCCCGCAATGGAATGGCCGTCGCGGTAGTTCTCGGCGTAAGTCTTTTGCGCGTAGCTATCCCACTCGCTGGTGAACACGCAACGCCCGCCTATGCCCTCGAATGCCTTGCGGATGCCGCCAATGCCCGCGAACAGGTCAATGAAATCGAAGCTGCCCGCTTGAGTTTCGGGTGCCGGGAACGGCAAGAGTTGCTGCAATGCATGGGCCACATAAGCCGGAGGGTTTGTCTGCCGCGCTTCCCAGCGGCTGATGGTTCGCACACCAACCCCGAGATGCTTGGCTATAGTCGCTTGAGTGTGATGTTTGCGGGCTTCGGCTAGATAGGCGAGCACCGCATCTTGATCACTTACCAGAGTGATTACGGGATTCATGAACGTTCGTTCTCCTGGGAATTTTTGCGGACAGTATGGCATTATTCGTGCCCAGTCAAGAATCTGGTCATTTATCCATGATTTGCCGCCCCTCCTGCGCCGCCTGCTGCATCGCCCCCGCCCGGCATGCCGAACGGCAAGCCCGCCGGGGTGCCGTGTGCGCAACTGGATGATGAATTGCGCGCAAGGTGTTCGGCACGCCCGCGCGCCCAGCCTTCTGCGGCGGGCTGCAACCCTCGACGGAGATGTGCGACGATTCGCGCGATGAGGCGATCAGTACCCCAACGTACCGGAGTCGTATTTCCAGGCACTTCTGGAATCACTTAACGCGCTTAACCGCTGCCCGATAAACCGCGCTGTCTTCTCGCTTGCCAACCGCAACCACAATCACGGTGACGGTTGTGTCTTCCACCTGATAGACCAGCCGGTAACCCGCGGCGCGCAATTTGATTTTGTAGCAATCCGGTATGGCAGAGAGTCGTGCCGATTCGATGCGCGGTTGCGCCAGCCGCTCGATCAGTTTCTTTTTGAACTGTTCGCGGATTTGGCTATCCAGCTTCTGCCATTCTTTCTGCGCAGAAGTCTTGAATTCAAGCCTATAGGTCATCCAGCGAAACCTCGACCGATTTCTCGGATTGCCGCTCTTTGACCAAACGCACCAGCGCTTGGTCGTCCAGTTGATCCATCATCGCCTCGAAAGCGGCCACGGGTACCAAGTACGCCGCCGGACGGTTGTGGTTAAGGATGGCAACTGCAAAGCCTTCCGCGCTCTGAATGATGGCCGAGGGATTTTTCTTCAATTCGCTGATGCTGACTGATGCATTGGCATATAGCTGTTCCATGGCGCCCTCCAATTAAGACCTAAATAACGACTTGATTATAGGTCAAGTGCTTTTGTCGCGACGGGTAATTTTGAACCGCGTGGACAGAGTAGCCTGACGCTCGTTTGAATGTCAGTCGCTTTACTGGCGCGGATATAATCGCGCCCATGAACTGCCGTCCCCACTGCGCCGCCTGCTGCATCGCCCCCTCCATTACCTCGCCCCTGCCCGGCATGCCGAACGGCAAGCCCGCCGGGGTGCCGTGCGTACAACTCGACGAGGAATTGCGCTGCAAGGTGTTCAGCACGCCCGCGCGCCCGGCCTTCTGCGGCGGGCTGCAGCCTTCTGCCGAGATGTGCGGCGATTCGCGCGAGGAGGCGATGATTTGGTTGTCGCGGCTGGAACGGGCGACGCAGCCGGTATAATCGCGCCATGTCTTGCCTTTCTTCTTCCTCTGCCACGATCACTGCTGAATCCCCTTGCGTCGGTCATTGCACGACGGTGCATGGCGATGATGTGTGCCGGAGTTGTCTGCGCACGTTCGATGAGGTGACGCGCTGGGTGGGGATGAGCGACGACGAGCGGCGCGCGGTGAACCGGCGTATCGCCCTTCTTAAAACTGGATCCCCGCTTGCGCGGGAATGACGGAGTCACATGGACATCACATTACTGCTCAAGGCTGCCCTGCTGGGCATCGTGGAAGGACTGACAGAGTTCCTGCCGATCTCTTCGACCGGCCACCTGATCATCCTGGGCGACTTGATCGGTTACAACGACGAGACCAGCAAGGTGTTCAAGATCGTGATCCAGTTGGCAGCGATATTGGCGGTGTGCTGGGATTATCGTGAACGGTTGATGCGCACGGTTCGTGGCGTCACGACCGACCCGGTGGAGCAGCGTTTCGTGGGTTTGTTGTTCATCGCGTTCCTGCCAGCAGCAGTGCTCGGGTTGTTGTTCCACTCGACCATCAAGGCGTTGTTGTTCAACCCGATCACAGTGGCGACCGCGTTGATCGTGGGAGGCTTGATCATCCTGTATGTGGAGAAGCGCAACTACCACCCGCGCCTGAACTCGGTGGATGAGATGCGCTGGCCGGATGCGCTGAAGGTGGGTTTTGCGCAGGCGCTGGCGATGATCCCCGGTACGTCGCGTTCGGGTGCGACCATCATGGGCGGTCTGATCTTTGGCCTGTCGCGCAAGACGGCGGCGGAGTTCTCGTTCTTCCTCGCCATCCCCACCATGTTTGCGGCGACGGCCTATGACTTGTACAAGAACTGGTCCGCGCTGCACGCTTCCGACCTCCCGGTGTTCGCCGTGGGTTTCGTGTTCTCGTTCATCGCTGCGATGTGGGCGGTGCGCGGCTTCATCAAGTTCATCTCCAACCACACCTTCGTGGTGTTCGCCTGGTATCGCATCGTGTTCGGTCTGGTGGTGCTGCTGACGGCCTATACCGGCGTGGTGAGCTGGTCGCACCCGTAAAACAAAAGGCCCGCCGAAGCGAGCCTCCCTCTCCCTAACCCTCTCCCGCACGCGGGAGAGGGGATCAGGTTGTGGCTATCAGTTCTGTTCCCAGGGCAAGCCAGCGGCACGCCAGCCATTGACCTTGCTGCGCTGGTTCTGCGGGTTCTTGTCGCCTTCGAAACCTTCCAGGATGTTGTAGCAAGCGTTCCATCCGGATTGCGTCGCGACCATCGCGGCTGCATGCGAACGTTGGCCGGTGCGGCACAGGAACAGGACTTGCGCTTCCTTGTCCACCTGCTGCTGTAGCGCCGCCATGAAATTGGGATTGGGCTGCATGCCTGGATAGGCCATCCATTCGATCTCGATCGCACCGGGCACTTTGCCGACCCAGTCGATCTCGGCGCGGGTGCGCACATCCACCAGCTTCGCGCCGGGCGCACTTTGCAGGATCTTGTAGGCTTCCTGCGGGGTGAGCGCACCCAGATAGGGCAGGCCCAGTTGTTTCGCGCGCGTCTGCGCAGTGGTCAATATTTCGGTAATCATTGCTGTATATCCTTGCGCTTCCGATGTTTTAGGTTGGGGGCGCGGATGCTATCCTGCGCCTCGTCTGCATACTATCCCAACACCGATGAAAAAACACACGCACAGCCACTCGCATGGCAAGCCGGAGTCGCACGATCTGGCCCATCCAGAGCGCTTCGAGGCCGCCCGCAAGAGCACGTGGGTGAGCATCGGCGTGAACCTGTTGCTTACAGTGGCGCAATTACTCGGTGGCTACTTCGGACGTTCGCAATCGCTGATGGCGGACGGCCTGCATTCGTTATCTGATCTGCTCGCGGATTTTCTGGTGCTGTTCGCCAACCGCCATGGCAACAAGCATGCGGATGCCAACCATCCGTATGGCCACGCACGCATCGAGACGGCGGCTTCGCTGATCCTCGGCGCCAGCCTGGCAGTGGTCGGCGTGATGCTGCTCATCTCGGCCGGCATGCGCCTGCAACATCCCGAACATGTGCAGCCGGTGCATATCTATACGCTGTGGGTGGCACTGGGCACGCTGATCGCGAAAGAGACCTTGTTCCGTTACATGCTGGCCGTGGCACAGCGCGTGCGTTCGCAGATGCTGGTGGCAAATGCCTGGCATGCGCGTTCCGATGCCGCCTCTTCGCTGGTGGTGCTGGTGGGTATTTCGGGCAACCTGCTGGGCTATGTCTTCCTCGACCTGGTCGCCGCTGCGGTGGTGGGCGTGATGATCGCGTGGATGGGCATCCAGTTCGCGCGCGAGGCTTTGCTGGAGCTGGTGGATACTGGACTGGAGCCGGAGGAAGTGCGCGCCATCCGTAACACGCTGAAGGCCGTCCCCGGGGTGATCGGCTTGCATGAGTTGCGCACACGCAAGATGGCGGACCATGCACTGGTCGATGCGCACATCCTGGTTGACCCGCGCATCAGTGTTTCCGAAGGTCATTACATCGCTGAAGCGGCGCGTGCCGCCGTGCTCAAGCATCATCATGTGATGGACGTGATGGTGCACATCGATCCGGAAGACGACCTGCAAGTGAAACCCAATGCGCATACCCCGCAACGGCACCTGCTGCTGGCCCATTTGCAACAACGTCTGGGGTATGTACTGCCGGCGGACTGCCGCGTGGTGTTGCATTACCTGGCGGGCAAAGTGGAAGTGGAGCTGCTGCTGCCGGCCGCAGCGGACGCGCGCGCGCTCCAGGCGCAGTGCGATGCGCTGTGCACAGACGACCCCTATTTCTCTCGCTTTTCCATCTACCAAATCGGCGCACCAAAATAGTGCGCAAAAGGCTCCGCGCGCCCCATTTCTGGGCGCGCGCGATGCCCGCCATTTTCGGATAGATATGGCACAATGCTCGCCTGACTGGGTATCTGGCGATGGCACGGTTTCTGCTTTTTTCCGACCTGTACCAAGCAAACGGTTCGTTTCATCTGTTTTTCGTTAATTCTTTCTGGGAGAGTGAGTATGGCCAAGACCGCCGCCGACGTTCTGAAGCTGATCAAGGAACAAGGCATCAAATTCGTCGACCTGCGTTTTACCGACACCCGAGGCAAGGAACAGCACGTGGGCGTGCCTGTTTCCCATTTCGATGAAGACAAGTTCGAATCCGGCCATGCCTTCGACGGTTCTTCCATCGCCGGCTGGAAGGGCATCCAGGCCTCCGACATGCTGCTGATGCCGGATCCCGAGACCGCCTACATGGACCCGTTCTTCGACGAGCCGACCCTGGTGATCACCTGCGACGTGATCGAACCGACCGACGGCAAGGGCTATGACCGCGACCCGCGCTCCATCGCCAAGCGCGCTGAAGCCTATCTGAAGTCCACCGGCATCGGCGACACCGCCTACTTCGGTCCGGAACCCGAATTCTTCATCTTCGACTCCGTGGAGTGGAAGGTGGACATGTCCGGTTGCTTCCTGAAGATCAATTCCGAAGAAGCTGCCTGGGCCACTGGCGAAAAGTTCGAAGGTGGCAACACCGGTCACCGTCCGATGGTGAAGGGCGGCTATTTCCCCGTCCCGCCCGTGGACAGCCTGAACGACGTGCGCGCCGCAATGTGCATCGCACTGGAAGAGATCGGCATCCCCGTCGAAGTGCACCACCACGAAGTGGCCACTGCCGGCCAGTGCGAACTGGGTACCAAGTTCAACACCCTGGTGCGTCGTGCTGACTGGACCCAGACCCAGAAGTACGTGATCCATAACGTGGCTCACCAGTACGGCAAGACTGCCACCTTCATGCCCAA
This sequence comes from Pseudomonadota bacterium, assembly GCA_021822115.1. The sequence goes on along the minus strand of JAJZSA010000055.1, from coordinate 487 downwards.
GCCCATCGTTGGCGACAACGGTTCCGGCATGCACGTGCACCAGTCGATCTGGAAGGACGGCAAGAACATGTTCGCAGGCAACGGTTACGCTGGCCTGTCCGAGACCGCGCTGTACTACATCGGCGGTATCATCAAGCACGCCAAGGCACTGAACGCCATCTGCAACCCGGGCACCAACTCCTACAAGCGTCTGGTCCCGCACTATGAAGCACCGGTGAAGATGGCCTACTCCGCCAAGAACCGTTCCGCTTCCATCCGCATCCCGCACGTGGCCAGCGACAAGGCTCGCCGCATCGAGGCCCGCTTCCCGGATCCGACCGCGAACCCGTACCTGTGCTTCGCCGCACTGATGATGGCTGGTCTGGACGGCATCCAGAACAAGATCCACCCGGGAGATCCGGCAGACAAGAACCTGTACGACCTGCCGCCGGAAGAAGATGCGAAGGTGCCGACCGTGTGTGCCTCGCTGGACGAAGCACTGGATGCA
>JAJZSA010000109.1 GCA_021822115.1 Pseudomonadota bacterium | reverse complement strand
GAGCAGCACCGAAACGTCGGAAGGGATGTAATTCCTTGACAGGCATGTGTTCCATCAATAGAATGCGCGGTCTTTTTAGTCCGCTCGATTCTGTAGCATGGGGCGCATGCCCGGTCCCGCCGTGCAGTTTTGAGAGTAAGTAGCTATTTAATAACCAGAAGTTTTCAGGAAGCGAATAAATGCCAACCATCAACCAGTTAGTGCGCAAGCCCCGGACCGTGGAGAACGTGAAGAGCAAGGTGCCTGCGCTTGCCGGCAGCCCGCAGAAGCGCGGCGTCTGCACCCGTGTCTATACCACGACTCCGAAGAAGCCGAACTCTGCGCTGCGTAAGGTGGCAAAGGTTCGCCTCGTCAATGGCTTCGAAGTCATCTCCTACATCGGTGGTGAAGGCCACAACCTGCAAGAGCACAGCGTGGTTCTGATTCGCGGTGGTCGTGTGAAGGACTTGCCGGGTGTGCGTTACCACATGGTGCGCGGCAGCCTGGATACGGCTGGCGTGAAGGATCGTAAGCAGAGCCGCTCCAAGTACGGCGCGAAGCGTCCGAAGAAGGCCTAATTCAACAAGTTATCTGAGGTATCGAAATGCCAAGACGTAGAGAAGTCCCCAAGCGCGAAGTCCTGCCCGATCCCAAATTCGGCAACCAGGAACTGTCCAAGTTCGTCAATGTGCTGATGACTGCCGGTAAGAAGTCGGTGGCTGAGCGTATCCTGTATGGTGCGCTGGAGCAGGTCGGCAAGAAGAGCGGCAAGGATCCGATCGAAGTGTTCAATCAGGCGCTGAGCAATGCCAAGCCGATGGTCGAGGTCAAGAGCCGTCGCGTGGGTGGTGCCAACTATCAGGTGCCCGTCGAAGTGCGTCCTGCACGTCGTACCGCGCTGGCGATGCGCTGGTTGAAGGATTTTGCCCGCAAGCGCGGCGAGAAGTCCATGGATATGCGTTTGGCTGGTGAGTTGATCGATGCGGCCGAGGGTCGTGGCGGCGCAGTCAAGAAGCGCGAAGAAGTGCATCGCATGGCGGACGCCAATAAGGCGTTCTCGCATTTCCGTTTCTAATTTCAAAGATCACATCGGGTATTCATCGTGGCACGTAAAACACCAATCGAACGCTATCGCAACATCGGCATCAGCGCGCACATCGACGCCGGCAAGACAACCACTACCGAGCGCATCCTGTTCTATACAGGTGTGAACCACAAGATCGGTGAAGTGCACGATGGCGCTGCCACGATGGACTGGATGGAGCAGGAGCAGGAGCGCGGCATCACCATCACTTCCGCGGCGACCACTTGCTTCTGGAAGGGTATGGACATGTCCTTCCCCGAGCATCGCTTCAACATCATCGACACACCGGGTCACGTGGACTTCACCATCGAGGTTGAGCGTTCAATGCGCGTGCTGGATGGTGCTTGTATGGTGTATTGCGCCGTGGGTGGCGTGCAGCCGCAGTCCGAGACTGTGTGGCGTCAGGCTAACAAGTACAAAGTGCCGCGTCTGGCCTTCGTGAACAAGATGGACCGTTCCGGTGCCAACTTCTTCAAGGTCGTCGACCAGATGAAGGTGCGCCTGAAGGCGAATCCGGTGCCAATCGTGATCCCCATCGGTGCGGAAGACGGCTTCGTGGGTGTGGTCGATCTGCTGAAGATGAAGGCGATCATCTGGGACGAGGCGTCGCAGGGTATGAAGTTTAGCTACGAGGATATTCCGGCCAATCTGGTGGAGACGGCGCAGACTTGGCGCGAACAGATGGTTGAGTCGGCTGCGGAAGCGTCCGAGGATCTGATGAACGAGTACCTGGAGAGCGGCGACCTGCCGGAGGATAAGATCTTGGCGGGTCTGCGTGCGCGTACGCTGGCTTGTGAGATCCAGCCGATGTTGTGTGGTTCTGCGTTCAAGAACAAGGGTGTGCAGCGCATGCTGGATGCCGTGGTGCAGTTGCTGCCGTCGCCGATCGATGTGCCGCCGGTGCCGGGCGTGACCGAGGATGATGAGCCGGACAGCCGCAAGGCCGACGATGGCGAGAAGTTCTCCGCGCTGGCCTTCAAGCTGATGACTGACCCGTTCGTAGGTCAGCTTACCTTCGTGCGCGTGTATTCGGGCGTGTTGAAGAAGGGTGATTCCATCTATAACTCCGTCAAGGGGCGCAAGGAACGTATCGGTCGTATCGTGCAGATGCACGCCAATAACCGTGAAGAGATCGAAGAGATTCTGGCGGGTGACATCGCTGCCTGTATCGGCCTGAAGGATGTGACCACCGGTGACACGCTGTGCGATCCGGACAAGCCGATCATTCTCGAGCGCATGGTGTTCCCGGAGCCGGTGATTCATGTGGCGGTCGAGCCGAAGACCAAGGCCGACCAAGAGAAGATGGGTATCGCGCTGGGCCGTCTGGCGGCCGAAGATCCGTCGTTCCGTGTGCGTACTGACGAAGAGTCCGGTCAGACCATCATCTCCGGTATGGGTGAGTTGCACCTGGAGATTCTGGTCGATCGCATGAAGCGCGAATTCGGCGTGGAAGCCAACGTGGGTGCGCCGCAGGTGGCTTACCGCGAAGCGATCCGCAAGGCGGTCGAGGTCGAAGGCAAGTATGCCAAGCAGACCGGTGGTCGCGGTCAGTACGGTCACGTGTGGATCAAGATGGAGCCGAACGAGGCTGGCAAGGGTTACGAGTTCGTTGACGCCATCAAGGGCGGTACCGTGCCGCGTGAATTTATCCCGGCGGTCGATAAGGGGTTGCAAGAGTCCTTGCCGAGCGGTGTGTTGGCCGGCTTCCCGGTGGTGGATGTCAAGGTCACCCTGTTTGACGGTTCCTACCACGATGTGGACTCGAACGAAAACGCGTTCAAGATGGCTGCATCCATGGCGTTCAAGGATGGTATGCGCAAGGCAAATCCGGTGCTGTTGGAGCCGATGATGTCGGTGGAAGTGGAGACCCCGGAAGAGTACACCGGTACCGTGATGGGCGACCTGTCATCCCGCCGTGGCATGGTGCAGGGCATGGACGACATGGCGGGTGGCGGCAAGACCGTGAAGGCTGAAGTGCCGCTGGCCGAGATGTTCGGTTATTCGACCGCGCTGCGTTCCGCAACGCAGGGTCGTGCGACCTATACCATGGAATTCAAGCATTACGCCGAAGCGCCGAAGAACGTCGCTGAAGCGGTGATGAACAGCAAGAAATAAACAACAATCGAACTTTTCGGAGATTAAGACATGGCAAAGAGCAAATTTGAACGTACGAAGCCGCACGTGAACGTGGGCACGATCGGTCACGTTGACCACGGCAAGACCACGCTGACTGCGGCGATCACCACCG
>JAJZSA010000108.1 GCA_021822115.1 Pseudomonadota bacterium | reverse complement strand
TGGCGACAGCTTTCTTCGCTGCCGGCTTCTTGGCGGCCGTCTTCTTGGTCGAGGCGCTCTTCGCTTTGGTATCTGCAGTTGCCATTTTCATTCCTTATCAAAGTTTGATGGACTAATCAGGTACTACTTTCACGTGCAAACGCTGCACTCCCGATGCGTCATTGACAACCTACAACCTCCCAAAACGCACTGGTGACGGCATTCTATGCGCGAACATTTTTTTTTCGCAACAGATTTATGGTGACGCGTGCAAAAAAATCACGCGACGAGATGTTCCTGGGCATACAGTTGAGCGACCGATTCGCGCTCGCGGACCAGATGGATCCGTGCACCATCCACCATCACTTCCGCTGCGCGCGGACGTGTGTTGTAGTTGGAACTCATGCTCATGCCATAGGCGCCGGCCGACATCACCGCCAGCAGATCGCCTTGTGCCACGGCCAGTTCGCGCGCATGGCCGAGGAAATCCCCGGTCTCGCATACCGGCCCCACCACCTCGTATACCTGCTGCGGTGCGCGGCCCTGCACGACCGGCCGGATGGCGTGATATGCGTCATACAGGGCAGGGCGCATCAGGTCGTTCATCGCGGCATCGACGATGGCGAAGTGCTTCTCTTCGCCATGCTTCAGATATTCGATGCGTGTCAGCAACACGCCCGCATTACCCACCAGCACACGCCCCGGTTCGACGATGAGTTTCTCGCTGCGGCCTTGCAGAGCCCCCAGCAAGGCTTGCGCATAGTCGGCGATGGCAGGCGGCGTCTCGGCGTCATAACGGATACCCAGGCCGCCGCCGAGATCGATATGTTCGAGCACGATGCCGTCGGCGCGGAGTTGATCCACCAGCGCCAGGATCTTTTCCGCCGCTGCGATGAACGGACTGACCTCGGTCAATTGCGATCCGATGTGACAATCGATGCCGCTGACATGCAGATGGGGCAGCGCCGCAGCCTTGCGATACACGGCACGCGCATCATCGTAGGCGACGCCGAACTTGTTCTGTTTGAGGCCGGTGGAGATATAGGGGTGCGTCTTGGCATCCACATCGGGATTCACGCGCAGACTCACCGGCGCGACTTTCCCCATACTGCCGGCCACCTCGTTGAGTCGCTCCAGCTCGGCCGCCGATTCCACGTTGAAGCACAGGATGCCCGCCTCCAGTGCCAGACGCATCTCGTCCACACGCTTGCCCACGCCGGAGAACACCACCTTGCCCGCATCGCCACCGGCCGCCAGCACGCGTTGCAGTTCACCGCCGGAGACGATATCGAAACCCGCGCCCATCTGTGCGAACAGATTGAGGATGGCGAGGTTGGGATTGGATTTCACCGCGAAGCACACCAGATGCTCGCGCCCCTGCAAAGCTTGCGCGAACTGGCGGAAGCCGGCGGTCAATGCCGCGCGCGAATACACATAGCACGGCGTGCCATATTGTTCGGCGATGGTAGTCAATGCCACATCTTCGGCATGCAGCGCACCGTTACGGAAATGGAAATGTTCAGTCATGTCTGGGTTCCAGCAGTTGGGTAGTATCGAAAGCCGAAGAGAAATTGGCCTGTGCAGGCGGAAGATAGAGCGGCCCCTTGCGTCCGCAACCTTGCAAGGCCGCGAGCAACAGCAACATAATGCAGACCGTGCGCATACGCATCCTCTCACCTGAATTCAAAACGGCCGCGATTATATGACGGAAAGCCCCCGCGAAGCTGTAAACACCGCGCTCTTCGCGCGCATCCGGCAATGGGTCGAAGCGCGCCAGGTCGCCATCGAGATGCAACAGGAAGCGCGCAGCCTGCGTCTGCGCTTCGCCGACGACCAACGCATGGTGATCACCTTCGACCCGAACAACGGCCACGTATGGCTGGCGACCCCAAGCGGCGGCAGCGATTTCCTGCCGCAAGGTGGCGGCTGGTATTCCGAACAGCACGGCGAACTGTTCGTCTATCTGCCGCAGGCCGTGGAGCGCATCATCGCCTGCGATCCGCGCAATGCCTGTCCGCCCGGCGCCAGAGCTACGGTGGTTCCGCCAATCATCCTGCACACAAGCCCCAAGCGCTCCTCGTTGCGCCCATTGCTCTTGCTGGGCGCACTGCTGGGAGGCGCGTACTGGATGTTCTCCCGCCCTGCGGATGTGCCGACCGCCGCACCGCCCCCGAACTTACAACAGACCGTCGCCACAGCACCTGCTGCGACGCCCTGCGAGAGCCGCTTGCCGGACAACGGCAGCATCGCCCTGCTGGAGAACGGCATGCGCCTGGACAGCAGCGGCGCAGAAGTGACACTGGTCAACGAACACGCCTACCCCCTGCTGTTCTACCTGACCCGCCCACATACAGTGCAGCCCGTGCTATCGATGATGGTGCAGGCGCGCCAGCAAGCCATGCTGCGCATACCGCCCGGGCAATACGACATGATGTTCAGTGCCGGCATGCGCTGGTGCGATGCGCGGCGCGGTTTCAGCGACGGCCGGCTGCTCAAGTTCGGCGAGACGCTAACGCTACAGAACGAGCAGCCGGTGCGCATCAGCCTGCAATCCTCGGGAGCGGCGCCCGAGGCGTTCCAGGCACTGGTCGCCACACGCGTAGCCGTACCCCCGCCGCCCGCGCCCAGCTTCAGTGGCGACGGCAGCATGCTGGTGCAACGCCACATCAATGGTCATTTCTATCTGCCCGGCAGCGTCGCCGGGGTGCCGGTCACCTTCATGCTGGACACCGGCGCTTCGGTGACTTCGGTCTCGTCTGCCATTGCGCGCGCCGCCGGCCTCGGCAACTGCAAGCCGGTGGAATTCCAGACGGCGAATGGCGCCGCCACCGGTTGCCTCACTCTGGCCCCCGAGATGACGCTGGGCAATTTCACGCTGAAGAACGTTACCGTGGCGGTGATGCCCAACATGGAGACCAACCTGCTGGGTGCCAACGTATTACGCAATTTCCACATCGGCCAGGATGCCGACACCCTGCTGATCGGACGCAACTGAGACATTGGAGAACAAGATGGATGAAAAGGAATTCAACAGTCGAGCCGACGAGGCCTTCGCCCGCATCGAACAGGCGCTGGATGCACATGGTATCGACTACGACAGCAACGGTATGGTGATGGAGATCGAGTTCGACGACGGCAGCAAGCTCATCGTCAATCGCCATGCGCCCAACCGCGAGATCTGGCTGGCCGCGAAGTCCGGCGGTTTCCACTTCCGCTGGCAGGACGGGCGCTGGTACAGCGCGCGCGAAGACGCCGAGTTGTTCAGCCGATTGGCTGCGCTGTTGCAAAGCGGATCGGGAATGGATGTGTCGCTATGAGAGATGTCGGGCACCCGGCGGAATCTTCCGCGAGGAGGGGGCCTGTGTACGGACGCCCG
>JAJZSA010000054.1 GCA_021822115.1 Pseudomonadota bacterium | reverse complement strand
CGGCGAGGGTCATGCCGATCATGCCGTAGAGGTTACCGCGACGCGAGGTCTCCGGATTGGACAGACCGCCGAGGCTGAGGATGAAAAGTATCGTCGCGCCGATATACGCAACAGTGGACATACTTGCAGACATCATGATCAATCCTTATTTGCGGAACATCGACAGCATGCGTTTGGTCACCGCAAAACCGCCGAACATGTTCACCGCCGTGAGTGCGATCGCCACCATGGCCAGGCCGCGTATCCAGCCATCCGGACGGTCCACACCGGCCAGCATCGGCGGCGCGATCTGCACCAGCGCACCGATGGCGATGATGCTGCTGATCGCGTTGGTCACGCTCATCAGCGGGGTATGCAGGGCCGGCGTAACGTTCCACACCACCATATAGCCCACGAAACAGGCCAGTACGAACACCGTGAAGTGGCCGAGGAAGGCCGCTGGGGCATAGGCTCCGATGAGCAGGAACAGCAGCGCTGCCGCCAGGAAGATCCCCACGCGCATGCCCGTCGACGAGCGCTTGGCTTGCGCGGCCGCGACTGCCACCGGCTTGGCAACAGGCTTGGGCGCCACTGCCGGCAGCTTGGGTGCCGGTGCCGGCCAGGTGACCGTGCCGTCCTTGATCACCGTCAGACCACGGATGGCATCGTCTTCCATGTTGACGTTGACATTGCCGTCCTTGGTCTTGCACAACTCTTCGGTCAGGCGCAGCAGGTTGGTGGCATACAGGGTGGAAGACTGGCGCGCCAGGCGGCTGTTCAGGTCGGTGTAACCAACGATGGTCACGCCATGCTTGACGACCGCCTTGCCGGGCTCGGTCAATTCGCAGTTGCCGCCCTGCTCCGCCGCCATGTCGACGATGACGCTGCCGGGCTTCATGCTCTGCACCATCTCGGCGGTGATCAGGCGCGGCGCAGGTTTACCGGGGATCAGTGCGGTGGTGATGATGATGTCCACTTCGCGGGCCTGCTTGGCGTACATCTCGCGCTGCGCCTGCTGGAAGCCTTCCGACATCACCTTGGCATAACCGCCGCCGCCGGAACCTTCCTCTTCGTAATCGACCTTGACGAACTCACCACCCAGCGATTTGACCTGATCCGCCACTTCGGCGCGGGTATCGTTGGCGCGCACGATGGCGCCCAGGTTGGCGGCAGTACCGATGGCTGCCAGGCCGGCCACGCCGGCGCCGGCGATGAACACCTTGGCTGGGGGCACCTTGCCTGCGGCGGTGATCTGGCCATTGAAGAAACGGCCGAAGACATTGGCCGCTTCGATGACCGCGCGATAGCCTGCGACACCGGCCTGCGAGGTCAGCACATCCATCTTCTGGGCACGGGAAAGCATGCGCGGCAAGCAATCCATGGCCAGTACCGTGATTTTCCGGGCGGCCAGTTGTTGCATCAGTTGCGGGTTCTGCGCGGGCCAGATGAAGCCGACCAGCATCCCGCCCTCGCGTAACAACGCCACTTCTTCCTGGCTGGGCGCGCGCACCTTGAATACGATATCGGCGCTGGCCCACAGCTGGGCAGCACCTTCGACGATCTCGGCGCCGGCGGCGCGATAGGCATCGTCACTGAACTCTGCGCCGCTACCGGCACCCGCTTCAACCGCGACAATGAAACCCAGCTTGATCAGCTTTTCGACTACTTCGGGTACCGTCGCGACGCGCTTCTCGCCTGCAAAAGTCTCCGCAGGAATCCCAATACGCATGAAACCTCTCCTGTTGACCGCATATTGAAACGCCCGGTGGGTCCGGGCGCGCTTGATTTGGCCGGCGATTATATACGAGCTTTGCCCTCGGACGCTGGCATTGTTGTAACAAAAAAAGGGTGCGCCGCAGCGCACCCTTTTCCCTTGCCGCGCCACGGCCTATCAGGCGGCGATCTTCTTGCACTCTTCGTAACAGGCGATGCACGACTCCTTGCAGGCCTTGCACTCGGGGTGCTTCTCGGTCTTGCGGCAGGTCTCTTCGCAAGCCTTGCACACCTCCATGCACACCTTGGCCAGTTGCGGCAGGAACTTGGAATCCGCAGCCGCCATCTGCTCCAGCGCGCCACACATGGCGATCACCTGGCAGGAAGTCTGGGCGCAGGCCGCCATGCTGGTATCGCCCTGCCCCAGCAAGGTGATGCAGTGTTGCAGGCACAGATTGGCCTTGAGCACGCAATCGGCGGCAGCGGCCAACAGTTTTTCATGCGGGTTAGCCATGGCATGGTGGTCGTGCATCATATGGTCATGCTCGGCCGCCATGGCCGATCCGGCTACGGCCGTGGCCGCCATCGCGGCTGCACCCAACAACAGTTCCCTGCGGTTCATATCTATCTCCTTGTGATCGTCATGGTCGATGAAGCGGACGCGAGTCTAACGACCCTGCCACTATTTAGATAGCGTGATGAAGGACAGTTTGCTCACGCCCGCCTTCTGCGCCAGCGCCATCAGCGCCGCCACACGGCCGTAGGGCACGGCGCTGTCCGCCTCGATCTGCAACTGGAACTGCGGATCGGTCGCACGCTGTTTCAGCAGTTCGGCCAGCACGGCATCGTCCACCGGCTGCTTGTCCATCTCCACCTTGCCCTGCGCATCCACCACCAGGCTCACCTTCTGCGGCTTGTCCTGTTGCTGCACCGCGTCGGTCTTGGGCAGATTGATCTTGAGCGACTGCGGCGCCAGCAAAGGCGCGGTGATGATGAACACCACCAGCAACACCAGCATCACGTCGACCAGCGGCGTGACGTTGATCTCGCTCATCATGCCGTCGTCGTTGGAGGAATTCCCGAAAGCCATGGCTCAGTCCTTACAGTTTGAAATCATGCTTCTGCGCGAGACGCATGAAGTCATGCGCGAAGTTCTCCAGGTCGGTCACATGCACCTTGAGGCGACGCAAGAAGAAGTTGTAGGCCAGCACCGCGGGCAGCGCGGTGGCGATGCCGATGGCGGTGGCGATCAGCGCTTCGCCGATGGGGCCGGCCACCACGTCGAGCGAGGCGGAGCCGGTACGGCCGATGTCCTGCAAGGCATGCATGATGCCCCACACGGTACCGAACAGGCCAACGAAGGGCGCGGTGGAACCGATGGTGGCCAGCTCGGCCAGACCGCGCTCGTGATAACGCTGGATGTTCTGCAACTGCTGGCGCAACTGACGCTCCAGCACGTCCTGCGGCGCACCGGCATGTTTCAGGTCCTGCGGCGCCCCGTTGATGGCCTTGAGTTCGGCGAAGCCGGCCTGCGCCAGACGCGCGATGTCGCCCTGGTTCGTGGCCGCGACTTTTTCCGCGGCACCCCATTCCTGAGCGGCCCAGAATTCCTGGCTGAAGCGCTGGTCCTGCTGGTGTGCCTGATAGCGCTTCCAGACCTTGAGCAGTGCGATGGACCAGGTCACCACGGACAACAGGATCAGCAGCAGCAAGGTCGCCGAGACGATGGGCGAAGTGACGGAAAAGAGATCGTTCATGGGTCAGTTGTCCTCCAGGGAAAATTTGATCGGTACCAGGAACCATTGCGTGACGGGCTGCCCGAAGCGGCGCGCCGGGGCGAACTTCCACGTCTTCACGGTCTGGATGGCGGCGTTGTCGAGAATGTCGTAACCGCTGCTGCTCTGTAATTTGACTTCGCCGGCACGGCCTTCGGCCAGCACTTCCACGTTCAGCACCACCCTGCCCTGATACCCCATGCGGCGCGCCACGCGCGGATACGGCGGACGCGGATTGTTCAGGTAGTCGGCGCGATAGTCCGGCTCGGTATCCAGTTGCACCGGCGAAGGCGGCGTGGCCACCGGCGGCGGCGTTTCCTGCACCACCGGCTGCGTTTCCGCTGCGGCCGGGGCTTCCGGTTCGATCACGCGCGGCTTGGGCTCGGGCTTCGGTTGCGGCTTGATCTCGGGTTGCGGCACGACATCCGCCTGCTGCTGGTTCATCTGCGCGAAGGAGATGGACATCTCGTTCACCGCCACCACCGGCGGCTCCGGCTGCGCCAGCCAGAGGACGAACAGCAGCAGGTGCGCCAGCACCACCAAGCCGATCACGATCAGCCGCTCATACCACGGCGATTCCGGCACGTTGTCGCGCCATGCATCCATACGCATCAAAGGCAGGTCGAGGACAAAGGTCGTCATGCTACCAGCGCCCTTCCAGCGTCACCAGCACGGATGCGTAACCGTTGCTGCGGGTGTTCAAGTTGTAGACGTCGCTGCCGCGGGTGTAACGCATCGCCTGCACGGTGTCGGCGGCCAGCAGGTTCTGGCCGCTGATGCGCAGGTTGAACAGCGGCGACAACTTGTACAGCCAGTTGGCATCCAGCGTGGTGACGGCCTGGCGCACGGCATAGCTCTCGCCGGGGATGTCGGTCACGCTGCGTCCGGAGACCTTCAGGGCCAGGCCGTAGCTGGAGGACAGACTGGGCAGAGTCTCGTCCAGCCCGGCGGAGAACACATAAGTCGGCGTATCGCGCGCCATGCGCGACAGCCCCAGCCGCACATCATCCACCCGCGCATGCGGCAAGGTCAGGTGCGCTTTCAAAGTCGCACCTTTCCAGCCATAGCCATCGGTGCGCAACTTGCCGTCGATTTCCCAGCCCCAATGCAGCGCGGTACCCTCGTTCTGCGGCCGCTCCACCCAGCGCGTGCTTTCCAGTTGCACGCGGCGTTCGGTGAAATCCTGCGTGCGGCGCACATAGAGGTTGATGCCGACCAGGCCCGCTTCGTCCGCCAGGTAACGTTCCGCGACCGCCTCAAAATTCACATTGCGTTCGGCACGCAAAGCCGGGTTGCCGCGCAGGTCGGCTTCCACCGGGGTGTTGACGCCCACACTGGGCACGGTGGCCGCACTGATCTCGTCCAGGTGCGGCATCTTCATGCCCGCGCCGAGGGAGGTGCGCAGCAGCCATTGCGGCGTCGCTTCCCAGCGCAAGGCCAGCGACGGTTGCACGCGCATCTCGTTCTGCGCGCTGCTGCTCGTATCCAGCGCCACGCGCTCCAGACGCAGCCCCGGCGTGAATGTGGTCTTATCGGCCAGCGACCAGTCGTCCTGCACCCACAACGCGCTCTGCCGTTCACCCGCACTGTAGTTCCCTGCCACACCGGACAGCGACTGGCGGTCCTCGCGCGTCAGTTGCGCATGCTCCAGCCCCACGGCCAGCAGGTGCGCTTCGCCCAGCGGCCGGTCGAGGCGCACCGCGAAATTGCGTTCGCGATCATCGGCACGCGTGCTGTCGTTACTCACGCTGGCGGCACCCAGCGCATCGTGTGTGGTGCGCGTGGTATCCACCGTGCGCGAACCCTGGTTCAGCGCGGCGCGATAGCTCAGTTTGTTGCCGCCCAGATGCTGCTCGCCCTCGGCGCGCAGGCGCAGCAGCTTGCGACGATTCTCTTCATGCGTGATGCGGTCGCCGTTGGCGCTCAGCGTAGTGCTGGTGGCCGGCGAGGCGGCAGTCTGGGTCATGTCGGTATCGCGGCGGCCGAAACCGTCGAACAGCAGGGGCGCGAGCGTGAAGCTGTCGCCGCCCTGCTTCCAGGTGAAACGCGGCGACAACACCAGTTCGCGGAAGGTGAACAGTCCGCTGCTGGCATCGCTCTGATGCAGCGTGGTCGTCCCGGCCGTGCTGTCCAGCCGCTCGGTGCTGCCTGAAGACGGGCTGCGGTGCAGGTTGGCGGTGAACGGCAAACTCCAGCCGAAACCGCCCTCGCCGCCATTCTCGGTCCAGGTGAACTGACCGGTCGGTTCGTTGCCGCGCAAGCCGAGCGCGGCCTTGACGGCGGTCTTGCGTTGGGAGATGGCTTTCTTCATCACCAGGTTGACGGTGACCGACGACGCGCCGCCATATTCGGCCGAGGTGCCGCGCAGGATCTCGACGCGCTCCAGTTCGCCCGACGGCAGACGGCCGATCACTCCGGCCACGATGCGCGAACCGCCCGCCGGGCGTTCGCCGTCCACCAGGATCTGTACCGAATCGCGGCTCATGCCGCGTGCACGCTGCCCATCGCCCTGCACTTCCACCCCGGGCAGCTTGCCCAGTACCTCGCCGATGGTCATCACGCCCATGTTCTCGATGTCCTTGCGCCCGACCACCACCTTCTGTGTGGTGGCATCACGCCGCGCGGCGATGTCTTCCTGCTTGCCGGTCACGGTGACCTCTTGCAGGACCGGTTGACCTTCGGCATAGGCCAGCAGCGGGAATAAGGCGAATAACAGACAGCTACGTTTCATCGGATATGACTAAATATTCTGGTTCAAATGAACAGGAAGATGCGGCGCAACCCCAACGCGATCAGTACCGCCGCCGCGCCCCAGCGTATCCAGCGCGTGAGCCAGTCGCGGTTCTCGCGCAGTTGACGGCCGAGCAAGCTGACCAGCGGCAATAGTATCAGCAGCGGCGTCAGCGCCGCCCCCAAGCCGAACATCACGCCGTTGGCCATGCCCAGTTGCACGCTGCCCGCTGCCGCGCACACCGCGAGCAAAGAAGCCAGCGGCGCACAGGGGGTGAGACTGAGCGAGAAGCCGAGCAGCAAGGGCGGCGCACTGCCCGCCCGTTTGGCTACGCCGCACGGCGCATGTGCCGATTTGCTGCGCAGCAGCCACAGCCCGGCGGCGATGGAGGCGGCACCGATGACCAGGTTGCCACTGCCGCCCTGCATCGCTTGCGCCAGCCAGCTACCCGCCGCGGCGGCCAATGCGCCCAGCAGCGTGTAAGCCAGGATGCGGCCGCTGACGAACAGTCCGGTGTCGCGCAGCGCCTGCATCTGGCTGCCGCCCCGCCCGAGGATCCAGGTACCCATGAACGGCAAACAGGTTGCGGTGCAGGCGGTCAGCCCGAGCGAGGCGCCGAGCAACCATACGGTGAACAGCGTGGTCTGCTGCGTCAGTTCGAATTCCTGCATGCCTCAGCCCTGGTTCTCGGCAGGTTTGGACAGGATGGGGATCACGCGCTTCTTCGGCTGGCCTTCCGGGGTCTCGCATTTCACGCGCGCTTTGTAATAGTCGCGCGAGGAACCGAACAGCTTGAAGCCGAAAAACTTGAGCTGGATCACATCGTCGTCCGGGCAATACTCGGCACAGCGGCCACACATCGTGCAATCCTCATGGAAGGCTTTCTTGCCGAACTCGGTACCGATCTCGTGGATGTCCATCGGGCAGGCCTTCTCGCACACGCCGCACTTGGCGCATTTGTCGTGAGCCTCCTTCTTCACCAGACGCATCGGCGACAGCTTCTGGAATAGCGCGTTCCACGACAGCAGCGGGCAGATGCGGCAGAACGGCTGGCGCATGGCGAGCGCTGCGATGATGATGAAGCCGAACAGTGCATTGCCCAGCGCGCCGAGGAAGAAGTTGATGCCGGTGCCGGTGCGCACAGCGAGTTGCTCGGTGTCGGCAGTCAACAGCGTGGTGGCGATGCGCGACGGGCAGACCTGACAGAACGGATCGCCCAACTCGTTGGCGACCGTGCCCATACCGGCCAGCGTGGGCAGACCCAATACCAGCACAAGCAGCATCAACCATTTAACCGGGCGCACTTTGCCCACGTTCTCCGGCTTGAGGCGGTTGAGCGGACGGCCGAGACGGCGGCCGAGCTTGTACAGCAGCTCCTGCACCGTGCCCAGCGGACAGACCCAGCCGCAGAACGCCTTATTCAAAAAGAAGAAGAACATGAAGAACACACCCACCGTGATCAGCGTGGGCAGGAACACATTGAGTGCGACATCGCCCGCCTGGGCCAACGCCGCGCCGATGCGGTGATGCAACTGGTGCTGCGCGCTGATCAGGATGCAGTGGTCGCCGGTCACCTTGTCATAGGCACAAGACAGCGAAGGCAGCGCCTGCGAGATGTGGTCCACGGTGTAGCTGCCGAGCAGTGCACCGCCATACACGGTGACGAACAGCATGATGAGCTGCACCGTGGTGCGGAAGCGGCCCAAGGTGGGGAAGATACGCTTAAGCATGGTCTGCCTCCTTGTCCTTGCGTTTGTGCAACAAGGGCGCTGCGCCCAGCATGCCGAGCAGCATGAAGCCCACGCCCATCACCAGGTCGCGCTGGTCATAAGCATCCGGCCCGTAGCTACTGTTGAAGGCGGTCAGATAGTTGCGACCCTCCGCGACATGCGTCGCAGCCAGCACGAAATCCGCGCTGCGACGCATGCCATGGCTGGCGGCCCCCGCCTGCTTGTTGGCTTCTGCCTGGAAATCCGCCGGGATGTGCACGGTGACGATGCCTTGCGCATCGGTGTGCAATTCAGCCTGACTGCCGTTGGAGGTCTCCAGTTGCACCAGACTGCCGGCCAGCGGCTGGCCTTTGTAACGCACCAGGAAACGCCAATCCTCGTTGGCCCGGTAACGCGAATGTTCGCGCGGATAGGGTTGCGGCACGATCTCCAGTTCCTGCTTCACCTGGTCGAACATGGCGGTCGGGTTCTTGCCGCCGCGTTCGCCGAAGTAATGCACGGTGGAAGCGACGCGCACCGTGTCGCCCTGCTCCTCGCGTGCGGTCAACATCTGGAAACCGCCGGTGGCGGGCTTGTCCAGCGCTGCACCACCCAGTTCCACCGGCAGGCTGCGCTGGGCTTGCGCATCGTGCAGGTTGTTGGACCAGGCCTCGATGGCGGGTACCGCGATGTTCTGCGGCAGGATGCGCACCTCGCGGCTCTCGCCGCCCATGCGCGGTTTGAGCAAGGGCAGTTGCGTCCACAGGCGCGCAGGCCCGCCCTGCATCATGCTGCCGTGGTCATGCGTGGGCGCCGGCGGTTCGGCGACGACTTGCGTCGTCATGCCGAGCAACAGGGTGGTCAGGATCAATCTTTTCATGCTCACCCCCTTCAGAAGCTGAGCGAGGCGCCGACCGTCCACACGCGGCCGGGATTGACCGAGATGGACACGTCTTCCGCGTTGTACACGCCGTCGCCGTTGCCGTCCGAACCGCCCCGGATGGTGGAGTAGTAGTAACGGTTGAACAGGTTGTCGATGCGCGCGAAGGCGGACCATTTCATGCGGCGGTCGCTCTTGAACTCATAGTTCGCCATCACGTTGTACACGGTACGGCCGCCGACCCACACCACATTGACCTCGTCCGCATAGATGCCGGACTGCGCATCCAGCTCACCGGTGAGGGTCCAGCCGTCCGCCGGACGGTAGCGCGTGGTCATGTTGATGTGGTGCTTGGGCGTGCGCGGCACCACGTTGCCGGTGTTGTTGTACTTCACGGAGGGCAAGGAGCCGCGCGTGCCCATCGACATCCAGTAGACATCGTTGCGCGTGAAGATGGCGTTCAGATAGGTGTAGGCCAGTTCGCCGGACCAGACCTCGCGCGCATCGGTCTTGAGTGCGGCTTCCAGACCGCGGTTACGCACGCCGCCGATGTTCTGGTATTGCTCCAGCGCATTGGTCAGCGTGGCACCGGGCGTGCTCTGGTACTGGCCGCCGGTGTTGAGGATGAAATCCTTGCGGTCGATTTGGAACACGGCGACATCGGTATCCAGCGCGATGCCGAACAGTTCGCTCTTGGCGCGCAGGCCGACTTCGGCGTTATACGACTTTTCCGGTTTCAGGTTGGGATTGGGCGCCACGCTGCCGGTGGGCGAGATGGTGCCGCCATACAGTTGCGACAGCGTCGGCACGCGGAAACCGGTGGACAGATTGGAATACAGCTCGCGTTCGTCGGAGAAGGCATAGTTCACGCCGACCCGTTCCGACCACACGTTGAAGGTCTTCTCGCCACTGCTGCTGCGCCCTTCGGCGATCTGCGCGGCGGTCAACGCCTGATAGCTCTGGTACTTGGCGGCGATGCTGTCGTAGCGTGCATTGAAAGTCGCGGTGAGCGGCGCCGTCAGTTGCCATTTCAATTCGCCATACATCGCACGCGTGTTGGAAGTGGACAGGCTGTCCTCGGTGACGGCGCCGGCCAGGTTGAGCGGATTGCTGGCCCCCACGGCAGTGCTGCGGCTGGTGTAATTGACCAGGTTGGTGGTCAGCGCACGATCCTCGAAACGTTGCAGATCGAGGCCGCCCATCCAGCCCACCTGCTCGCCGCCCTGACGGTATTCGGATTTCACGCCGCTCTGTTTCTGCTGCGTGTCGCGACCACTGACGTAGGCATCGCGGAACAGCTTCATGTCGCTGGCGGCCGAAGTGCCGTACAGGAACGCGCCGCTACTGGTACGCAGGAAACCGCTCGGGTTCTGCCAGCCGTAGGTATGATCCTTGAACAGATAGGTGTTCACCAGCAGGTTGCCGCCATCACCGGTGTCCTTGGCATAGGACAGGTTGGCCTTGTCCAGCGTCACATCGTATTTACGCGCATAGTCCTTGCCGCTGTCCACGCTGCGCGGGTCGCGCAAGGCGGCGGTCACGCCGGTCACCGTGCCGTGGCTGTCCTTGTTGCGCTTGGAATGCTCGAAACCGAAGGTCAGGTCGCTGCTCTCGTCGACCATGTATTGCAGCTTGCCATCCACATAGTCACGCCCCCAATCGCCCTGATCGTAGAAGCTCTTGGATTGCAGCTTGGATTTCTGGATGTGGCCGACCCACTTCCCTTCGCTGAACCCGGCACGCAGGATGCCTTTATAGGTATTGAAGCTGCCGACTTCCGCGCTGGCGGTATAGCCCGCCATCTTGGCGCCGCGCTTGGTGGTGATGATCACCGCACCGGACAGCGCATCTTCGCCGAACAGGTAGGAGGCGCCGCCCTTGATGACCTTGATGGAATCGATGTTGTCGAGGTCGATGTTGACGCGCCCGGTGCGCTCCACCACCGGCACGCCGTCGATCACGATGGCCACGCCCGGCTTCTCGCCCATGTAGCGCTGGGCTTCGACCCCGCGCAGCATGATCTTCACCGAGTCGCCGCTCTGCACTTCGGCGCTCACGCCGGGAATGGATTGCAGCACGTCGACGATGTTCTGACCGTGACGGTCATCCACCTTCTTGCCGCTGATGTTGTTGACGTTGGAGGGTTCGCCGCGCTTGGAATCGAAACGGTCGTCGATGGTGGTGGATGAAACGGTCACTTCCGGCAAGGCACCGATCTCGGCCCAAACCGCTTGCGGTGCACACAATGCAAAGGCCACGCAGGCCACGATCTTCTTGCTACTGATTCTCACACTTCCTCCTTGATAGTCCCTGTAAAAAGCGGGGCGATTGTAGGAAGCGTGATGGCGCTCGGGAATGCGTCACGTTGTCGCGCGGCAAATTGCCGCAGTCGCACACAACCGTAGAAATGGACGGCACAACGAGCAACTGTAAGTGCCGCCCGCCATGGAGCGCTGACCTCAATGCAAAGAGCGACGAACGCGGCTACCAGGCAACACAATGCCGTGGTTCAAGCAGCTGGCGGATGAGGTCAATTGCTGCGTTGTTTGAAATCTTCGTGGCATGCCTTGCAGGCTTGCCGTACTTGCTTCAGTTGATCCCCCAGATCGGACGGTTCAGCATGCACAGCCAGATCGGCTAGTTTGCGCGCCTCGGTCTCCATTTTTTCACTGGCCAGGCGAAACGCGTCAGGATTTTTCCATATCTCCGGACTAGCCTTGGTATCGCCCTTGTCAGAGCCGGGGATGAAAGCATCATTGGGTAGCTTGCTTAAGAAAGCGAGCGCTTCGGCATCGTGCGTAAAGCGCGCCCTGTTATATGGCTCGTCGCCTTTCGCCATGCGCAGCATGGATCCCAAATACCAAGACAACATCGAGTAAGCCCCTTGCCTGACCTTGATTGCCTGCGCCTCGCGCGACATCTCGGCCCGTGCGCTACCGATGCATCCGACCAGCAACGAAACGACCAACAACGACTTTGCAACCTTGTGCATCTTTTCCTCCATACAAGTTAACGTCCCCTCACTCAGCAAGGCTGGAACTGATTCTTTGTTTTGATGTACGGTCATGCGCGTAATCGCGCAGTATCTCCAGAAGTGCCGTCTTGACCTGCTCATGCCGCTCATGCGGCATCACCGCCAGGCGATCCACCTTGTCGTTGTCTTGCAGACGCGCCGCGCCGATCACCCGGCCGCTGGAATCGATCGCGATAGCATGCCGCAACCTGGCATCGCGCGGGTCTGGCAAAGCATCGATGTGACTCAAGACGGACGTTGGCTAGCCTCCAGGCGAAAGGCTTCCAGCAACGGCGAACAGATGTCCCAGGGCAGGCAATGAACGGTGAAGGTATTGCGCATGTCGCCCTCCGGATCGTAAGTGATGTGGCGTAGCGGGTATCCAGACATAACGGATACCAGGCCGGCAGCTTGTCATGCGGTAACGGGAGGAGAACGATGAACCAGCCGACCTGGTACGCGCAATCTAACCATGCAAGCATCGAAAAGGAATGCGACATGATGTCGCAGCCACTGCTGACAACCACAATAAAAAACAGCCGGCACAAGCCGGCTGTTTTTTTGAATCACCCCTTGGCCGTTTACTTCAAAGTCAGGATGTACTTCGCCATCAATTCGATCTCTTCCGGTTTTGCACCTGCGCCTTTGGGGGGCATGCTGCCGAACTTCCAGCCAAATGCTCCGCCCTTGGTGATGTTGGCGACAAGCGTCTTTTCTGCGTCTGCTTTGCCGGCATATTTAGCAGCCACATCCATAAACGAAGGACCGACGATTTTCTTTTCTACTGCGTGGCAAGCGCCACATTTAGCCTTGCCTTCCTTGGGCATATCCGCAGCCGAGGCATTACCCGCGATCAACAAACTGGAAACAACGACTGCTGTAAAGATCGATCTCATTTCTTCTCCTGAAAATAAACATACTCATTGCACTATCGATTTTTCACGACACACCGCCCGTTTTTTCGGGAGCTGAATTATTGTGGAAACACCCATATGACGGAATGCGTCATGATGTCGCAGCAGATGCCGGAGCCGGAAATACCGAAGCCACGGCATGGCTTGAATCCCGTGGCATCGGTTGCGCAACATCGGTATCGGATCAGTGCTTGTTGTTCTGCTGCGCGCATTCCTGGGCTTCGTACCACATCGCGTTCAGCACGGCCAGCATCACGGCGGCGGAGATGCCGAGTATCCAGGCGAAATACCACATGATGTTTTTCCTTTCTCAATATAGTGAATGATCATTGGCTTCGATATGCGCGACGGTAATCTTGCCGCGCATGATGCGGTATGCCCAGCCGGTGTAGGCGATGACGATGGGTGTCATGATCAGGGCTACCCAGAACATGATACCCAGCGTGCCCGCGCTGGAGACGCAATCCCATACGGTCAGGCTGTGCGAAGGGTCGGAGCTGGACGGCAGCACGAAGGGGAACATGGCGACCCCGGCGGTGAAGATCACCCCCAGCATCGCCACCGAACTCGCCACGAATGCCGACATGCCTTTCAACTTGGCGGCAAAGGCCATGCCCGCCAGTGCACCGATGATGCCGAGTGCGGGGAACAGCCACAGCAGCGACAGCTTGTCGAAATTGTAGAGCCAGGCGCCGGCCCGCATCTCGACCGCTTTCTCCAGCGGGCCCTGCATCACCCCGGCCTCCGGTCCGCTGATCTGCACGTAGCCCTGCATGTTCATCACCATCACGCCGCAGACCGCGAATACCAGCGCCATCAGTGCGCCGAAGATCATCGAGGCGCGGGCGGCACGCTGCTGGATCACGCCTTCGGTGCGCACAATCAGATAGTTGGCCCCATGGAATACGATCATGGCCAGACTGAGCACACCCGACAGCAAGGCGAAGGGATTGAGCAAGGCCCAGAAGGTGCCGGTATAGATGGAGCGCATGTCGTCTGCGTAGTGGAACGGCACACCCTGCAACACATTACCGAAGGCCACACCGAACAACAGCGCGGGCACGGTCGAGCCTGCGAACAATCCCCAATCCCACGCGGTACGCCAGCGCGGATCGGCTACCTTGCTACGGTAGTCAAAGCCAACCGGTCGAAAGAACATCGCCCATAGCACCGCCATCAGAGCAAAGTACAAACCGGAGAATGCGGTGGCATAGACGAGCGGCCACGCCGCAAAGATCGCACCGCCTGCGGTGATGAACCAGACCTGGTTACCATCCCAGTGCGGTGCCACGCTGTTGATCAGCACGCGGCGTTCGCTGTCGGTCTTGGCGACGAAGGGCAGCAAGGCCCCCATGCCCATATCGTGTCCATCCATCACGGCGAAGCCGACCAACAGAACGCCGACCAGCAGCCACCAGATCAGTTTGAGGGTTTCGTAATCGAGCATGTCAGAACTCCTTCCTGGAAATGGGCGCAGACACAGTGCCCTTGGTCATGCCGCCACCCGTCTCGAAGTGGTAGACACCGGTGCCGAGACTGGATGGTCCGAGGCGCGCGTATTTGAACATCAGGTAGAGCTCGGCCACCAACAGCAGGGTGTAGAACGCGAAGAACCCCGCCAGCGACAACAGCACTTCGTTGGCTGACACACTGGAAACGGAAAGATGCGTGGGGAGCACGCCGTGCACCGTCCAGGGCTGGCGCCCTACTTCGGCCACGATCCAGCCCACCTGAGTCGCGATCCATGGCATGGGGATGAACCACAGCGCCCAACGCAACAGCCAGCGTTTTTGCTCGAAGCTGTTTTTTGCCGAGGCCCAGAATGCGATGGCGAACAGCGCAATGAACGCAAAGCCCAGTGCGACCATGATGCGAAAGCTCCAGAACAACGGCACAACCGGCGGGATGGCATCATCCACCGCCTGCGCCACCATCTCCGGCGTGGCCGCCGCGACATCCGCTGTGTATTTCTTCAGCAGCAGGCCGTAACCCATGTCCGCCTTGTGCTGCGCAAACAGATCGATTGCTGCAGCGTCGTCCTTGTCATTGCGCATTCTGTCCAGGGCGCTCACGGCAATGGCCCCACTTTCGATACGCTGCTTGAGCGTGACTTCGAGCTGGTCGATGCCGGGCAGTACTGTGTTGGTAGAACGTGTGGCGATCAGTCCCAGCATGTAGGGAATCTTCACCTCGGCATGGTTGGTGCGATTGGCCTCATCTGGAATGCCGAACACGGTCAGGCCTGCGGGAGCCTCCTCCGTCGTCCACATGCCTTCTATGGCGGCGAGCTTGGTCTTCTGATGCTCGGTCACGGCATAGCCCGATTCATCGCCCAGCACGACCACCGACAATGCCGACGCCAAACCAAAAGCGGCGGCGATGCGGAAGGAACGCCGCGCAAACTCCAGATCGCGCCCCTTGAGCAGATACCAGGACGAGATGCCCAGCACGAACACCGAGGCGGTCACATAACCGGACGACACGGTGTGCACGAACTTGGCCTGTGCCGCCGGGTTGAATACCAGGTCCCAGAAGCTGGTCATCTCCATGCGCATGGTGACCGGGTTGAATTCCGCCCCCACCGGATTCTGCATCCAGCCGTTGGCGATCAGGATCAGCACCGCTGACAGGTTGGAGCCAATCGCCACCAGATAAGTGATGGTCAAATGCCCGACTTTTGACAACCGGTCCCAGCCGAAAAAGAACAGGCCGACCATGGTCGACTCCAGGAAGAATGCGAGCAAGCCCTCGATGGCCAGCGGCGCCCCGAAGATGTCGCCTACGTAATGCGAGTAATACGCCCAGTTAGTACCGAACTGGAATTCCATGGTGAGTCCGGTGGTCACGCCGAGCGCGAAATTGATGCCGAACAACTTACCCCAGAATTTTGTCATGTCGCGATAGATCGGCTTGTCGGTCATCACATAGACGGTTTCCATGATGACCAGCAGGAATGACAGGCCCAGCGTGAGCGGTACAAAGATGAAATGGTAAAGGGCCGTAACGGCGAATTGCAGACGAGCAAGATCAACTGCACCAGGATCAATCATGGCGATGCCTCCGTGAAGTTAAGGAAATGTCTTGAGCGGTACCGGAAATGCGTTCCGCTACCGAATCGGCGATGGTTTGTTTGTCGGGGGTGTGAGAGAAAAAAACCCACCACAGCAGGAACAGCAATACGCTTTTCAGCAGCAGGGCAAACAGGACTTCCCAGAACAGGATCGGTATATTTGCAAACCACTTGTTGCTTTTCATCGCATGTCCTTTCACGGACCTCTCCGAAACACGCAATCATTGTAGGGACGACTCTGCCGCAGGAATATGCGTCATGATGTCGCACCAGAAAGTGTTGCTGATAGCTGTATTTATTTCACTTCAGTGTTATTGATCCACGGCGCTTTTACATATGCCGTGTACAAGCGTAACCGCCTCCGGTCTCATATGGCCATCCGGTATAATCGCGCGCCATGTCTGCCATCCATCTGCTCCCCGACCTGCTCATCAACCAGATCGCCGCCGGCGAGGTGATCGAACGCCCCGCCTCCGCGCTGAAGGAACTGCTGGAGAACAGCCTGGATGCCGGTGCGACCGAGATCGCCGTGCAACTGGAAGGCGGCGGCATCAAGCGCCTGGTGGTGCGCGACAACGGCAAAGGCATCGCGCAGGAGGAGTTGCCGCTGGCGCTGATGCGGCATGCCACCAGCAAGATCGCCACGCTGGAAGACTTGCAACGCGTGGCCAGCATGGGCTTCCGCGGCGAGGCGCTGGCCAGCATGGCGGCGGTGGCGCAACTGGCGCTGACCAGCCGCACCGCCGAAGCTGCCCATGCGTGGAAGGTCGAGGCGATCGATGGCACGCAGAGTGCCGCCGCTCCCGCCGCGCATCCGCACGGCACCAGCATTGAGATGCGCGAGCTGTATTTCAATACGCCGGCCCGGCGCAAGTTCCTGAAGAGCGAGAGCACCGAATTCGCCTGGTGCGAAGAGACCTTCAAACGCCTCGCCTTGTCGCGGCCGGACGTGGCGTTCGCCTTGCAACGCGACGGCAAGGGTATCTGGCAGCTGCCGCAACAGAGTCTGGCGCAACGCATTAACGCCATCCTCGGCCCCGAGTTCGGCCAGCATGCTGTCAGCGTAGAACGCCAGATCGGCCCGCTGCACCTCTACGGCATCGCCGCCCTGCCCGCCTATTCCCGCTCCACGCGCGACGAACAATACTTCTTCGTCAACGGCCGCTTCGTGCGCGACAAGGTGCTGATGCACGCCGTGCGCCAGGCCTATCAGGACATCCTGCACCACCAGCGCCATCCCGCCTTCGTGCTCTTCCTCGACATGCCGCCGGAACAGGTGGACGTGAACGTGCATCCCGCCAAGAGCGAAGTGCGCTTCCGCGAGAGCCAGGGCATCCACCAGTTCGTGTTCCATGCGCTGCATGACGCGCTGGGAGCGACGATGAAGGAAAGCGCCCCTGCCATCCCGGCCCCCTCTCCCGCTGCCGCGGGAGGGAGCTGGGGAGAGGGTGAGAAAAAAACTTCCGAGCCCATCCAGCAGCAGACCATGCGCTTCAACGCCGCCCAGCCGCAGGCCGCCTATCAGCTATGGGAAGAGGCGGCGACGGTGCGGAAGGAGATAGCCACGCCAGACACTGCGGCACCCGCGCGCGCCGACATGGCACCGCAGTTGGAACCCCATCCCCTGGGTTTCGCTTTAGGCCAGCTCTCTGGCATCTACATCCTGGCGCAGAATCAGCACGGACTGGTGGTGGTGGACATGCATGCCGCCCATGAACGCATCGTCTATGAACGCCTGAAGACCGCCTTCGATGCCCAGCAGATGCCGACCCAGCAATTGCTGGTGCCGGTCACTTTCGCCGCCGAAGCGCTGGATGTCGCCACCGTGGAAGAACAACAACAGGCATTGCATCAACTCGGCTTCGATATCGCCCCGCTCTCCACGCATACGCTGGCCGTACGCGCCATGCCCGCGATGCTGAAGCAATCCAAAGCGGAAGACGCCGCGCGCGAAGTGCTGCACGAACTGCGCGACTTCGGTGCCAGCCGCGCGCTCACCGAACGCCGCAACGAACTGCTCGCCACCCTCGCCTGCCATTCCGCCGTACGCGCCAACCAGCAGCTTTCATTGCCCGAGATGAACGCCATCCTGCGCGAGATGGAACAGACTGAACGCGCCGACCAGTGCAACCACGGTCGCCCGACCTGGTTCCAGGTCACGCTGGCGGAGCTGGATGCGATGTTCATGCGCGGGCAATAATCATCATTACTTAGCCGGTGCAGCTGCCCGCAAAGCCGCAAGAACAGGCATAATGCGCGCCTTTCCCGCAACAACTTGCTGTCTATCGCCATGAAACACATCGTCGACGACGTCCGCATCAAGGAAATCAAGGAACTCACTCC
>JAJZSA010000053.1 GCA_021822115.1 Pseudomonadota bacterium | reverse complement strand
AAATGGCAACTGCAGATACCAAAGCGAAGAGCGCCTCGACCAAGAAGACGGCCGCCAAGAAGCCGGCAGCGAAGAAAGCTGTCGCCAAGAAGCCTGTTGTGAAGAAGGCTGCTGCAGCGAAGAAGCCGGCAGCGAAGAAAGTCGCAGCCAAGAAGCCGGCAGCGAAGAAGGCGGTAGCGGCCAAGAAGCCCGCAGCGAAGAAAGTTGCGGCAGCGAAGAAGCCCGCTGTGAAGAAGGCCGTCGCAGCCAAGAAGCCGGTGGCGAAGAAGGCAGTAGCGGCCAAGAAGCCCGCAGTGAAGAAAGTTGCGGCAGCGAAGAAGCCTGCTGTGAAGAAGGCCGTCGCAGCCAAGAAGCCGGTGGCGAAGAAGGCAGTAGCGGCCAAGAAGCCCGCAGTGAAGAAAGTTGCGGCAGTGAAGAAGCCCGCTGTGAAGAAGGCCGTCGCAGCCAAGAAGCCCGCTGCCAAGCGCACCACGGTCAAAAAGGCTGCCTGATAACACCTCGCAGTACCGGGCGGATGCTGTCGCACTCGTCCGGTCTTTCCTTGCATTTTTGCTTGCCTGAAGGCGGATCGCCGTCAGGTGAGTTTCCTCTCGATCCGAGCGTGGGTGCTTGTGTCTATAGTGCGCTGATGTTCAGAGCAGGAACACGGTTGCCAAGCCGAGGAAGATAAAGAAACCGCCACTGTCGGTGATTGCGGTGAGCATCACGCTGGTGCCGATTGCCGGATCGCGCCCCAGTCGCTGCATCAGCAGCGGGATGCCGATGCCTACCAGTGCCCCTAGCGTGAGATTGAGCAGCATGGCTGAGGTCATGACGATGCCCAGTGCCACGTTGTGATACAGGAAATAGGCGAACAGTCCGGCAAAGCCTCCCCACACCAGGCCGTTCAGGCTGCTGATCGCCAGTTCCTTCAGCATCAGGCGGCGTGCATTGCCTGAAGTGACCTGGCCCAGCGCCAGCGCGCGCACCATCAGGGTGGTGGTCTGATTGGCAGAATTGCCGGCGATGCCGGCGACGATGGGCATCAATGCGGCGAGTGCGACCATCTGTGCGATGGTGGCTTCGAATTCGCCGATCACTCGCGAGGCGAAGAAAGCGGTAGCAAGGTTGAGCGCCAGCCAGGCCCAGCGGTTCTGTGCCGATTTCCATACCGAGGCGAACATGTCTTCCTCTTCGCGCAGACCGGCCTGGTTCAGCAACTCGGTGTCGGATTCTTCGCGGATGTAATCGAGGACCACGTTCACTGTCACACGGCCGAACAGTTTGCCGTCCTCATCCACTACCGGAGCGGATACCAGGTCGTAGCGTTCGAAAGCCTGCGCGGCGTTCTCTGCCTTGTCGTCCGGGTGCAATTGCACGACGTCGGTGATCATGAGTTGACCGACCTCGGTCTCCGGTTCGTTGACCACGATCAGGTTGATCGGCAGCACGCCCTTGAAGCGCTCTTCGCGATCGACGACGAACACCTGGTCGGTATGGTCGGGCAATTCATCGAAGCGGCGCAGGTAGCGCGACACGGTTTCCAGCGTCACGTCTTCGCGAATGTGCACCATGTTGAAGTCCATCAGTGCGCCGACGGAGCCTTCCGGATAGGACATCGCGGCACGCAGTTGCTCGCGTTCTTCGATGGGGAGTGACTTGAACACATCGCGGATCACGTGTTGCGGCAAGTCGGGCGCCAGGTCGGCGATCTCGTCGGTATCCAGCTGTTCTGCCGCCTCGCGCAGCTCGTCGCGGCTCATGCTGGCGATCAGCGACTCGCGCACCGCATCGGAGACTTCGATCAGGATCTCGCCGTCACGTTCCGCCTTGACCAGGTTCCACACGATGAGGCGCTGTTCGATCGGCAGCGCTTCCAGGATGTAGGCGATGTCGGCCGGGTGCAGTTCGTTCAGCTTGTCGCTGAGTTCGGCCAGATGGCGCTTGTGCAGCATCTTGTCCAGCAGATCGTGTCGTTCGTCGCGCGGCAGCTCCTGGTTATGTACGACCGTTTCCACCAACGCCTGCTTTTCCAGCAGGTGCAGCACTTCCTGCAGGTGTTCCTGCACGTTGTCGGTGTAGTGGTGGTCGTGGTTCTCGGTCATCGCGCGCCTCGCAGAATGCGCGCTATTTTAAGGAAAACAGGCGGGCGATGTCAGGGAATCTCGGCATCCGGCATGCGGTCGAGGATGATGATGGTCTTGCGCAGCATCCCGGGGGCCTGGCGATGGCGGTCGTAATAGCGCGGATTGGGCACCATGGCGGCCAGCCGTGCCGCCTGTTCGGCGTTAAGCCTGGCGGCACTCACGCCAAAGTAGTGGCGTGCGGCAGCCTCGGCGCCGAACACGCCATTCCCCCATTCGATCACGTTCAGATAGATCTCAAAGATGCGTTGTTTATCCATCACCGCTTCCAGCATCAGCGTGATGAAGGCCTCCTCCAGCTTGCGCCAGGGCGTGCGTCGGGTGGACAGGAACAGGTTCTTCGCCAGTTGCTGGCTGATGGTGGAACCGCCGGCGACGATCTTGCCCTTTTTCAGGTTCTTCTCATAGGCTTTCTGGATGCCCTCCCAGTCGAAGCCTTCATGGTCGACGAACTTGGCATCCTCCGCAGCGATCAGCGCGCGTTTCAGGTTGGGCGAGATCTTCTCGTACGGTACCCACTTGTGTTGCAGTGCGGCCTTGGGATTCTTGTCCTGCATGGCCTCCAGGCGGTCGCTCATGAAGGCGCTGCTGGACGGATTGAACCAGTTCCACCAGACGATGTGCGCGAACAGCCACAGCTGGTAGAGCACCAGCAGTGCCAGCAGCCCCAGCAGCACGCGCCAGAGCAGGCCCTTCACTCGCTTCATGAACGGAGCTTTTGCAGGATGGCGCGGGTGTCGGGTCGGACGCCGCGCCACAGGTCGAAGGCCACGGCCGCCTGTTCCACCAGCATGCCCAGACCATCGGCGACGATGGCGGCACCATGCTGACGCGCAAAGGCCATGAATGGCGTCTCGCGCCCGTACATCATGTCGTAGGCCAGCGCCCCGGGCTTGAACAGTCCGGGCGGCAACGGCGGCAATTCGTCGCGCAGGCCGCTGGAGGTGGCGTTGATGACGATGTCGTAGCTGCGGCCCGGCAGGTCTTCATAACGGCGCGTACGTACCGAGCACGGCCCTTCGAATTCCTTCACCAGTGCCTGCGCCTTCTCCATGTTGCGGTTGGCTACCTCGATGCTGACGCCGGCATTGAACAGCGGCCACATAACGCCGGCAGCGGCGCCGCCTGCGCCCAGTAACAGCACGTCTTTCCACATCATCTCCACGCCCAGGTTCTGCTGGATGTCGAGCACCAGGCCGGGGCCATCGGTATTGGTACCGAGTATCTTGCCGTCGCGGAAGATCAGCGTATTGACCGCCTTCGCATCCTGCGCCCGCTGCCCCAGTTCGTCGCACAACTGATAGGCCTCGAATTTGAACGGTACGGTGACGTTGCACCCCTTGTAGCCCTCGTCGCGCAGGCGCTGCACGGTTGCAGCAAAACCATCCAGCGGTGCTTCGATGGCTTCATAGCGGATGTCCTGCCCGGTCTGTTCCGCGAACAGGCGGTGGATCAACGGCGACTTACTGTGGGCGATAGGGTTGCCAAGGACGGCGTAACGGTCGGTCATACAAGGGTCGAATCAGCGGATTGCATAGGATTGCGGCATCAGGGCGAGAGTATAAATGCCCGGCTGCTTTTCGGGGCCGATGTAGTGCAATAGCTCATTCAATTCCCCTTCGCTTCCCGGGGCTGCTTGTGCGGTGCCGTCGATGAGCATGCCCAGAGCGGGATCGAAGCGGCCATTTACCCGCAGTAGCAGTTTGCCGCCCAGTGTATCCATATTCGCCTGGAGTCCGCGCTGATCGCCATGCAAGGTGATGCGGTAGTCGCCTAGCGGGGCGATGGGGGAGAGGCCGGACGCGGCACCTGTCCAGTCGGCGGTGATCTGACCATTCAGGCCAGTTGCGGCGATATGCAGTTGTTCGGAATGGATGTTCAAAGAGCCATGTAGTCGATAGGGATGCAACTGCGGTAAGGCAATCTCAAGGAGTGAGGCGGGCAGGTCAAGGCGTAGATTGTGGATGTCCAGGCGGGCCGGAAAAGGTCGGAAGTCCAGTTGCGTAAGCGGATGGGAGCCGGCCTGTAACTCGATATTGCCCAGCCAGGGGCGCAGCCGCCAACGGTAGGCCCCGAGTGATTGGAAACCGCTGCTGGCACGCAGCAACAGGGTGCCGCTGCCCTGCCACAAGGAACCTTGCGTGTTGGCCAGTAGCAGGCGGCCAGCAGAGGCCCGTTCCAGTGCATGTCCGAGCAGGGTGGCCGGTGCCCACACTAGTACGCCAATCAGGAATATGCCACTGAACAACAATATGCGTGCGGCATGCAGGCGCAGCTTCACTGACCGACTCCATTGGTCAGCGTCGCCTGGATCTTGACTAGTCCCGGTGTCGGTGTGGCGGTCAGCATCAGCGATGAGACGCGCACATGCAGGTTGTCCTGGAGCGTATGCAACCATTGCTGCCATTGTGCGAAGGGCACACTTTCGGCATCGATCTGCACGCAGTCTTGTTCGGCTGGGGTGACCGTCAGTGCCAGACCGGCTTCGCCTGCGCTACGCTCCACCGCAGCGCGCAATGCGGTGCCGTCGAGTACCGCTACTTGTGCGCGTTGGCGCAGGTTCTGGGCTTCGCCGGCCAGCACTTCCATCTGCGCGAGTTGCGCACGCAGCTGCGGCAGTTTGGTTTGCAAAGCGGGGAGTGCATCATGGGCCGGTTGCCATAACAACCCCCAAGCCAGCAACGGTGCCAGTATCCAGGCAGCGCGTCGCAGTGTGCGCTGTTCGGCGGTGCTCAGCGTATCCCAATGCGTGGCTTTAAATTGAGCGAGACGTTCTTTCATTGCCCACCTCCGGCCGAGATACGCAGTTGCAGGGAGAGCAAGGAACCGGAGGATTGCCTGTCCATTATCTGCATGCCAAGTCCGGCCTCGGCAAGACGTTGGCGCAAGGGCTCGAAAGCTTCTGCACCGGCAAGGCGCATGTCGATGTCCAGCTTCCCGGATTCATAACGCAGAGTATTTATCGTGCGGCCTGGCAACCCTGCGGTTGCAGCCGCAAAGCGTTCCAGCAACGGCAGGAAATCGGCATCGTCCTCTACGCCTGCAGCATGGCGCAGATGGGCCACGCTGCGTTGCATCTGCAATGGTGCATTGACGAGGGCGGCTTCAGCTCCAAAAGTTTCACGGAACATCTCTTCCATCCGACCTTGTAGCTGGCGCTGCTCATGCGCGAGCAAGGCCCATTCGATATTGCTCAGCGCCGCTTCCAGGCCGCATAACAGCAGGCCTGCCATCAGAGCTGGTCGTAGTCGGGGCCACAGCGCATCGATGCGCGGAGGGGGCGCGAATTTGCCCCACAGCAGATTGGGCGCATCGGCTGGGAGCGCGGCTTTACGCCAGTCGAAGCGTTGCTGCTCGAACAGTACCGGAGGGACGCTACGCCATGCCGGTCGCCCCACTTCATCGGCAAGCGTGTAGATGCGCAAAGCGGCGGGGGGATGGTCTTGCAGGAGCAGTTGCAGAGCGACCGGTGGTTGCAGGTCATCGCCATGGTCGAGTGCCAGTCCGCCTTGTCCCGGCAGAGCCAGAAAGCCGCCCCTGCCATCCCAGGCGACGCTCCATTCCCCTTCGCGCAATGGCAACAGGCAATGTTCCGGCAGCATCCGACGCACACGCAACTTCGCTGCGGCAGCTGCGGCGAGGAAACGGCCCAGCCAGTCCTTGGCTACGGCATGCAACATGGTGCGGCCATCGGGCAAGCATGCGCCTGCCGTGACATGTGTGTCTTGCACATCGTCCAGCAGGTGTTCTTCCAGGGCGAAAGGAAGGGCAGTTTCCAGCTTGCTGCGCTTGAGTTTCGGCAAGGTGACGGCGGTTGACAGCACGCGATCGGTGGCGAGGATGACCTGTACGTCATCCGCCTGCGGCATGGCGGCCAGCGTGCTGTGGCCCGCCTCGCGCAGATTGCCGTCATCATCGAGCAGCGCCCAGGCACAGGGCGTCGCGGCATCTTGCCATTGTGCGGTGAGGTGGATACGCAATCTCATTGCAGCTCCTTGCGCACCTGAACGGCCCAGTTGCTGTCGCGCTTCAGCAGGGCATGCACGGTGGCGGCTCCATCTCCCTGGATGGCATAGCCGGTCACCATGAAGTATTTGCTGTGGACGCTCAGGTTCAGTGAGCCGTCCTGTATTACCCCCCGGGGCAGTTGCTGCATGAAATCCATGATGTTCTTGTAGGGCTCCGCTTCTATCTTTTGGGCGATGCGTCGCGCATCCTGCAAACCCAGGCCTTGTATCGTAGCGTGCAGTACTTCGGGCAGCGCGAAATTCACATTGAGCGCGGTATTCGACTCCGGCAGCACGCTGACGTAGGGACGCAAGCGCTGGATGACACCCGCATCGTAACCTTTTACCCAAGCCAGTTCGCCAATGTCCGACAGCAGGCGATTGGCGCAACGGTATGGCTTTTCCAGTGCCAGATAATAGCCGTCCTCTGCACCGTTCGCAGCGGTTTCGCCGTTCGTATCCAGCCAGTCCGCCAGCGTGGCGGCCAGGTCCTGCGGCAGGCCCAGGGTATCCAGCAAGCGCCGATAGCGGGCGATGTCTGCCGTGTGTGGTACCCCGTTGCGCACCAGGTTGTTCAGGTTGAACAGCCCTTGCTGGTCAAGGATCGCACCGCGCACTTCTCCGCCTTCCAATTGCACGGCGGGCAGCCGCATCGCCCACATCTCTTTGCCATGGTCGTATTGCCGGCTGACCGATGCGTCGTCCGCCAGTACCGCGCGCGCCCAGTCCACTCCGGCTTCGGCGATGCGGCGAGCCTGCGCGCGCTCACGGTCGTTCTCCAGCATGCGTTGCCAGAACGCCTGCTGCTGAGCCATGAATACTGCGAGCGTGGTTGCCATCGCTACGAGCAGCAATACCATCACCAATGCCATGCCTTGTTGTTGGGGATATCTCATCGCAAGGAAAAAAAACGGGTCAGGGTTTCGCCACTGTTCAGTGTCAGCTCCAACTCCACGCCACGCGGCAATTGCGTATCGCCCGCTTGCAGCGGCCACTGTGTCTGCCATGCATTGAGGCTATCCAGATAGCGCAACTTGAATTCGCGGATGTTATCCAGCACGACATCGATGGTCGGGGTGTTGTACGGGGCGCTATCCAGTGCGAACCAGCGCAGCAATTCCAGCTTGCCTTGGCGCAGGCGATAAGCGATGCGTTGCGGCGGCAGTGGCAAGCCCTGGGCGTCGAAGCCGCCGTTTCGGGTGAAGGCGAGTTGGGCTTCTTCCGGTGATCGGGCACTGGAGAGAACCCCGCTCCAAGCGGGGGCTTGCGCGCCGCTCGCGCTATGCACTGGACGAGGCAGGGCTTGCGCCACTTCGCCATCGAAGCGCGCGAAGAAGCGTTCCAGCATCTGCCACTTGTGCGTTTCACGATCTAGGTGGGCACGCGTACCGCTCACGCCAGATAAGGCGCGATAGGCGGCGAGCATCAGGATGGCGAACACGAACAGCGCCACCAGCAACTCGATCAGGGTGAAGCCGGACTCGGTGCGGCGCTTCATCGTGGGAACTGCACCAGATAGCCGGACAGTTCGCGCAGCGAATGCTGCGGATCGTCCGGTGCATAGACATGAACCACGATGCGGCGCATGGTCGGATTGGGAGTGTTGCTGATCTCTTCCTGCCAGGGGAAGCTCTGCCCAGCCTGTCGGGTCACCCCGTTCTGGATGCCGGGAGGTAGCCAGTCACCGCGCGCCTGATGCCAGGCAAGGCGATCCTGCGCCACCCAATCGGCGAGGGTGCGCATGCGCAAAGCATCGGCGTGATGGATGCTGGAATCGGCTGTGCGCGAGACGGCAGTCATGGTGATGGCAAGGATGGCGAGGGCGACCAGTACTTCGATCAAGGAGAATCCGGCATGACGGCGGTTCATCGCATTACCCCCTCATGGATGTCTACCTTGCCCAGCCCGTTTCCGAGGATGTCAGCGTACAGTTTGCCGTTATACAGCCGCACGCGGAAGGTTTTGGCAGAGAGTTCTGGACTGAGTACGAGCAGGGCGCCGGGTTCTAGGACGCGATCATTGAAACGTACTTCGCCGATGGTGGCGGTTTCCGGCAGTGAACGCGGATGCAGCAACTCATCGCGTTCGATACGCACCCATTCGCCCTCGCGCGTCCGCTGCCAGAAGCGGTAACTATGGCTGCTACCCGACCAAGCCAGGGCTTGACCGCCGGCCTGTGCCGACAGCGCGCCGTTCTCCATGAGAAAAGCCAGTCGTTGTGCTTCTTCGCGCAGTACGCTTTGCGCTGTCGGCATCAGCTGCAATGTCGCCATACCAAGCAGGATGCCGGCGATGAGCATCACCACCAACAGTTCCAGCAGTGTGTAACCACGGCTGTGTGTGTACGGATTCAGTCTTGCCACGAGCCAATGTCGGCGTCGCTGTTTTCTCCCCCGGCAGCACGATCCGCGCCGAGACTGAAGACATCGATTGCACCGTGGATGCCGGGTTGCAGATATTGATAGGGGCTGCCCCATGGGTCTTTGGGGAGTCGATCGAGATAACCCTCGCTCTTCCAGTTGCTCGGAATCGGTGGCAGGCTGGGCTTCTTCACCAGTGCGGCCAGTCCCTGCTCTGTGCTGGGATAGCGGCCATTATCCAGCTTGTACAGATTGAGCGCCTGGGAGATGGTGGCGATGTCCGCCTTGGCGGCAGTGATGCGCGCTTCGTCGGGACGGCTCATCACTTTGGGCACCACCAGCGCGGCCA
Source organism: Pseudomonadota bacterium (assembly GCA_021822115.1). The sequence goes on along the minus strand of JAJZSA010000053.1, from coordinate 9,433 downwards.
GCACGCCGATGATGAGGATGACCACCATGATTTCGATCAGGGTGAAGCCTTGGTTGCGGGTTGCGGATTTCATCGATTCATTCCTTTGCGATAAACAGATTCTACGTATAACCGGGGGCTACTCGTGCCAATGGGAAGCGGCAAATTTTTACTTCACCATCTGGTTCATCTGGATGATGGGTAGCAGGATCGCCAGCACGATCAGCAATACCACCGCCCCCATGAACACGATCAGCAGCGGTTCGAGGATGGAGGTGAGCGCGCCGGTGAAGCCGGAGACTTCCTGAGTCTGCTGCTTCGCCACGCGGTCGAGCATGGTATCCAGCCTTCCGCTCTGCTCGCCGCTGGCGATGAGGTGCACCAGCACCGGCGGGAACAGGCCGGAGGCGGCCAGCGCGCGGCTCAGCGTCACGCCTTCGCGCACCTTGGCCGCGGCATCTTCCAGCGCGCGGCGCATCGGCAGGTTGTTCACCACACCGCAGGCGGCGTTGAGTGCGGTGAGCAGGCCGACGCCGCTGCCGACCAGGATCGACAAGGTGCTCGCCATGCGTGCCGTGTTGCTGCCGCGGATCAGCTTGCCTACGATGGGCAGCCGCAGCAGTTTGAGGTGGAACTGGTGACGTATCGCTTCGTTCTGCAAGGCGCGCTGCGCGCCGAACCCGGCGAGGACAAAGAGAGCGATGAGGTAGAGCCATGTGGCGGCGAAAAAATCGCTGATCACGATCAGTGCGCGCGTGAGCAGCGGCAGGTCTTGTTTGGTCTGCTGGAACACTTCCACCACCGGCGGCACCACGAAGATCAACAGTCCGCCCACCACCAGCACCGCGACGAAGATGACGATGGCGGGATACACCATCGCGAGGCCGACCTTCTGTTGCAGCGCCTGCTGGTTCTCGGAATAGGTCGCTAGCTTGTCCATCACCGTGGCGAGCTCGCCCGATTCCTCGCCGGCGCGGATCAGCGCGCGGTGGATCTCAGGGAAGGTGTCCTTGTGCTTCTCCATCGCCCGCGCCAGCGTGCTGCCCGCCAGCACCTCCGAACGCAAAGCCGCCAGCACCTGCCGCATCGCCTCATGCTCGCCCTGCTCGATCAGCACCGCCAGCGCCTGCTCCAGCGGCAAACCCGCTTCGAGCAGCGTGGCCAGCTGGCGCAGCATCAGGCTCACTTCGGACAGCGGGATGCGCTTGCGGAACGGCAGGTTGAAGCTGCGGGCTTTGTTCTGAGTGGATGTGTCGGACAACGCATCCAGCTCCACCACGAACAGGCCGCTCTCGCGCAACTGTGCACGGGCGAGGCGCGCAGAGTCGGCTTCGATCACACCTGAGGTGTTCTTGCCGGAAGCATCGAGTGCGGTGTAGGAGAAGGCGGCCATTGTTGGGATGGGGAAATATTGCGAGCAGAGAATCTAAGGCTCTATAAGCACCCTTCGACGTATTCTACTGAGGGCTCAAGTCCACCACGAATATCGACAATTTTGCTTTCGCTTTCCTCCAAGACAATAGCGGCTTTGCCGTCTGCACTCTTGAAAATGACGTAGTGACCATTGGGGTCGTATTGATGCCGCTCGAGGTGAGCCTTTGGAAATTTTGCTTTAACCGCAGCAAGTGATGTTCCCACAGAGATGTGAAGTATGTTCTTCACATTTTCAGAAACGTCTGCGCGGGTAATTACTCCGTCCTCTACCATGAATCGTGCTTCGGGGAATGCCTTGAACTGAATAAATCGGCATCCAGCTTCGTCGTCATCCTTGGGTGGAGAAACATGCTCTGATATCTGCTTTTCGACTTCAGAAAGCTTTGCGCCGAATTTGATTGCACCATAGCTGGTAGTTGCTAATACGGGCTCGTCAGCATTAGCTATGCTGGTGGCAAACATAAGAATAACGATGAGGGCGTTTTTCACACGAGTCGCCTTAATCCCGCGTAGCCCGAATCACTTCTTCCACCGAAGTCTCGCCCGCCACCACCCAACGCAGCCCGTCATCGCGCAAGGTCTGCATGCCGTGCTGCAAGGCGTAGTCGCGCAGCTTCTGTTCGCTCTCCCGTGCATGGATCATGCTGCGCAGGTGGTCGTCCACTTGCAGTAATTCATAGATACCGGTGCGGCCACGGTAGCCGGTGTGGTTGCAGCTGGGGCAGCCTTTGGGGCGATACAGCACGTTCGGTTTGCCATACGTGGTGAGCAGGGCGAGTTCGGTCTCGTCCGGCGTATAGGCTTCGCGGCAATCCGGGCACAGGCGGCGTACCAGGCGTTGTGCCAACACGCCGATCAAACTGGACGAGAGCAGGAAGGGTTCCACGCCCATGTCGGTGAGGCGGGTGACGGCGCTGGCGGTGTCGTTGGTGTGCAGGGTGGCCAGCACGAGGTGGCCGGTGAGGCTGGACTGCACGGCGATCTGCGCGGTCTCGAGATCGCGGATCTCGCCGATCATGATCACGTCCGGGTCTTGGCGCAGGATGGCACGCAGCGCTCGCGCGAAGCTCATGTCGATGCGCGGGTTCACCTGCGTCTGGCTGATGCCGTCGAGGTCGTATTCCACCGGGTCTTCCACGGTCATCACGTTGGTGATGGTGGCATCGATGCACGACAGCGCCGCATATAAAGTCGTCGTCTTGCCGGAACCGGTGGGGCCGGTGACGAGCACGATACCGTGCGGCTGGCTGGTGAGCTTGAGCATAGCCTCCAGCGTGACGGGGCTCATACCTAGCTTGGCGAGGTCGAGGCGGCCGGCTTCTTTATCCAAGAGACGCATCACCACGCGTTCGCCGTGGCCGGTGGGCAGGGTCGAGACGCGCACATCCACCGGGCGACCCGCGAGGCGCAGCGCGATGCGGCCGTCCTGCGGCAATCGCTTTTCGGCGATGTCGAGGTCGGCCATGACTTTTATCCGTGATACCAGCGCGGCATGCAGCGCGCGGTGCGGTTCGGCGATGTCCTTCAAGGTGCCGTCGAGGCGGAAGCGCACCACGGAACGAGTCTCGAACGGTTCGATGTGGATGTCGGAAGCGTTGTCGCGCACGGCCTGTGCCAGCAGCGCGTTGATCATGCGGATGACGGGCGCGTCGTTCTCCGATTCGAGCAGGTCGGCAGATTTGGGCAGGTCGTGCAGCAGCATGGAGAGGTCCATGTCCTGCTCGGCATCGTCCAGCAGCGTGGCGGTGGATTCGTCCGCCTGCGCATAGGCATCGGCGAGGATGCGCTCGAACTCGTCGGTTTCCACCAGCGAGGCATCGACGGGGAGTGCGAGCTGGCGCATCACTTCGGCGATGGCTTCGGGCTTGGCGTCGCGGCGTACAGCCAGCGCGGCGCGTTGTTCGCACTCGGTGAGCACCACGCCCTGCGCTTTGGCGAAGGTGTAGGGCAGGCGGCGCGCGGCGCGGCGGTTGATCGCGGAAGGATTCACGGTTATTCGGGGCGCGGAGTTGCAGAGGAGGCTGTGCTGAGGGTTGTTGGCGCATCCGTCGAGGGAGTGTCGCCCTTGGCCTGGATATGTTCCCCTGTCGTTGCCTCATCGGCTGCGCGCGGTGTTTCAGGAGGTGCCGGGTCTACTTTGAGAGAGGGGAGCCTGTCAGCATCGTCATCAGGCAGCATCCAGTTGTCCGGCAGGCGTGCAGCCTCGCGCGTCTGGTCGATGCGACCGTAGCGTTCATTGCTGAGCTGCCGTACGTCATCGGACTGGTACATGATGTAGGGGCGGATGAACACCATCAGGTTGGTCTTGGTACGTTGGCGCGTCTCGTAGCGGAACAGCGCACCGAGCAATGGGATGTCGCCCAGCAGCGGCGTCTTGTTCTGTACGTTGTTGATCGAATCCTGGATCAGCCCGCCCAGCACCACGATCTGGTTCTCGTCCACCAGGATGCTGGAATCGATCGAGCGTTTGTTGGTGGTGATGCCGGTGGCGGAAGTGAGTGATGAGGCGAGCACACTGGAGACTTCCTGATACACCTGCAACTTAACCGTACCGCCTTGCATGATCTGTGGCTTGATCTTCAGCGTCAGGCCGACATCCTTGCGTTCGATGGTCTGGAACGGGTTGGCGGCAGTACTGCTGGAGCCGGTGTTGGTGTAGGAACCGGTGACGAATGGCACGTTCTGGCCGACCACGATCTTGGCTTCCTCATTGTCCAGCGTCATCAGGTTGGGGGCGGACAGGATGTTGGCGTTGGTGTCGCTCTCCAGTGCGCGTGCCAGCATGCCGAGGTTGAGCACCTTGGTGCCGTCCAGCAGGGTGGTGGTACCTTTCACGATGCCGATGTTCAGCCCCTGGCCGGTGGCGGTGATGTCCTTGGAGGCACCGATGATGTTGCCGGTGGTGCCGAAGTTGGTGCCGCCGATGATGTTGGAGCCCGGCTTGTTGATGCCGTTGATGTTCTGCCACTGGATGCCGAATTCGGCGGCTTTGTCGGCGGTGACTTCGACGATGAGGGCCTCGACGAACACCTGTGGCCTCCGCACATCCAGCTTTTCGATCACCGCGCGCAGGTTGTTATAGACCGGCTCCGAAGCGGTGACGATCAGCGAATTGGTGGCGGCATCGGCTTGCACCACACCGTTGCTGCCGGAGCTGGCGGTGGTCTTCAGCATGGGCTGGCCCGGCGTCGTAGCGGCGGGCGCGCTCATCTGTTCGCCGCTCAGGATGGCGTTCAGCGTCTGTGCCAGTTTCACGGCATCGGCGTTCTTCAGCGTCACCACGTGGATGTTGCCCGGCGTGCTGCCGGGGCTGTCCAGATCGGCGACCAGCGCTTTCACGCGAGTGATGCGTGCCGGGCTGTCTGAACGCAGCAGCAGCGCATTGGTGCGGCTGTCCGCAGTCAGTACGAAGCGCTGGTTGTCGTCGCCGGGCTGATTGTTCGTGGCTTCCGGCATCAGCTTGTTGATCAGGTTGGCGAGGTCGATGGCCGAGGCATGTTGGACTGGGATCATCAGCGGCACATCGTTGAGCGGCTGGTCGATGGAGGCGATCAGTTTTTCGATGCGGCGCACGCTGCTGGCATAGTCGGTGACCACCAAGGCATTGCTTGCCGGGTAGGCCACTACCACATTATTCGGCGCCACCATGGGGCGTACTACGTTGATCAGTTGCGAGGCGGATTCATTCTTCAGCACGAACACCCGCGTCACCAGTTTGTCGCCAAACCCTTGCGGGCTGCCTACCGTATCGACATGCAGTTTGGCATCGGCCTCCGGCATCACCTTGGTCACCCCGGCGGATTCCACGGCTGCATACCCCTGCATACGCAGCGCGGAGAGCAGGATGTCATAGGCCAGCGTGGGGGAGACCGGTGTGGCGGAGACGATGTTGATGTTGCCGCGTACGCGTGGATCGACCAGGAAATTCTTGCCCGAGATCTGCGAGATCGCACGGATGACTTCCTGGATATCTGCATTGACGAAGTTTAGCGAGACCTGCTCCGATGCCTGTTCCGCATGGGCCGGCAGGATGCAGCACAAGGCCCAGGCCAGTACGAGCGGCCGCATGAAACGTGAGATCAAGGTCTTCCCCTCAAGCTATCTTGTTGTGATTGTTCGATCTGCACCCGTTGCTCAGGCGGCAGTTGCAACAGCACGGCATCGTAGGTCGTCGTACCGTTGCTTGGTTGTACCGGCTGACTGCTGCTTGCGGGGACTGTCATGCTGCCCTGACTGGCGTTTGTCGCAGCAGCCAGGTCGATACGCTGCCGGATGCCGTTACGCTCCAGCACTACATGGTCCGCCTGAGTTTCAACCAGACGGATGCCGGGGGCGACTTCACTACCCAGACCCACGCCGTGCTGGCCGGACGGCGTCTGCATCACCGCAAAGCCGCGGGTCGGGTGGGCAAAGATGCCGACAGGGCGGATGCCGTCGAGTGCGATGGTTGTTTTGTTCGAAGTGTCGGTGGCGCCGAATAATTGGCCGATCTCCGTAGTCGGGCGCACCGCCGTATTGCCTGGCAAAGCACGATCGGCCGGGGCGAACAGCAGCCAGAAATGTCTGGCCAGCAGCAGCATCGCTAGCATCCCGCCCCACAGTGGCCAGTTTTTCCAGAGTCGGGCGAGGGCCGCAAACAGCTTTCCATCCAAAGACATAGAACGCCCCTTAAAAACGGAGGGCGAATATAGCACAGTGTCCTCGGGCGCACAGAGGGACGAAGGCCTATATATCTGTCGCAGGACTTCTGTATGTAAACCGCCACACGCCAGTGGTGATGGCCATCGCCCACACGATGGCCGCCCCCGCAGGCAGGTCGAACCACACCGATAGCAACAAACCCATTGCATAGCCGGCGATGCCTGCCGCAAACGCTTGCAGGTAGCGGCGTCTGCTGCGGTGGCGGGTCGCCAGGGCGGGCATGATCAGGCTGGCGAACACCAGATAGACGCCGACCAGTTGCACCGAGGCGGTGATGGCGAGGGCGAACAGGGCATAGAAGCCGAAATTGCCCAGACGCTGGCGCATGCTTTTCCAGATGAGCAGCAAGGCGGCGGTGAGCAGGGCGGTGGCGACCAGTTTTGTATTGGACACCCACAGGATCTGCCCGACCAGCAGGTCTTTCAGATGCTCGCCCGCATGCACGTCGCGGCTCATCAACAAGATGCCCAGGGTGGCGGCGAGCACGAAGGTGAGGCCGATGGCAGCCTCTTTCACTGCTGGGGCGCGTCGTTCGATCCAGGCCAGCAGGGCGGCGCCACTCAGTGCACTGCCGGCGGCGATCAGTTGCACCAGCAAGGGCTGTTCGATCAGGCCGAGCAGCTCGGCGATGATCACACCCAGCCCGGCGATCTGCGCCACGGCGAGGTCGGCGAAGATCACGCCGCGTTGCAGCACACGCATGCCGAACGGGATGTGGGTGGCGAGAACCAGCAGGCCCGCCAGAAAGGCGGGCAGCAGGATGTCGAGTTCGAAGTTCATTGCAGCCCCTTCAGCAGCCGTGCGATGGTGTCGTCGAACAAGCCATACAGGTCCTTGGCCTCATCGCTGCCGCCCACGGTAAAGGGCAGTGCCACGGCATTGATATGCGCGCGCTGTGCGATCCATTGCGCAGGCCGCTCGTTCTGGTAAGCGGCGCGCAGCACCATCCTGGCGGGATGTTGCTGCAAGGTGTCCAGTACCTGCGCCAGCCATGCCGCGCTGGGTTCCATGCCGGGCTTGGGTTCCAGCACCGCGACTTCATGCAGGCCCAGCCAGTCGGACAGATAGGGGAAGCCCTTGTGCTGCACCACGATGGGCACGCCTTTGAGCGGGGCGGCTTGTTTTTCCCAACGCGTGAGGGCGGCGCGCCATTGCTGTTCGAACGTGCTCAGGCGTTGTTGGTAGAACGCCTGGTTGGCCGGGTCGCGTTGCATCAGCTTCTGCGCGAGAGCCTGCGCGACGGGGAGGAAGTTGCGCGCATCGGTCTGGATATGCGGATTGCCTTGCGCATGCACGTCGCCATCTGCGCGGTCGAGGCGGGTCGGCACTTCCAGCATGGGCACCGCCGAGGCGGCTTCGAAATAGCCTGCGGCGCCGGGTTGTGCGTCCGCGTTGCCCGATTCGCGCAGCACCACCGGCAACCAGGCCTGTTCCAGCTCGGCTCCGGTGCACACCACCAGGTCGGCACGGCGTGCTTTGGCGATCAGGCTGGGACGTGCTTCGACGCGATGCGGGTCTTGCAGCGCGCCGGTGGCGGTGTAGATGCTGGCCTGATCCCCGGCCAGCTCCTGCGTGAGTGCGGCCCATTCCGGCTCGCAGGCGAACACGTTGAGGGTGGCGTGGGCGGCGTTGCTGAGCAACAGCAAGCACAGTGCGCTGATGAATCTGTTCATGTCGGCCTCCTAATAGCTGTGCGCGCCGTGGGCGCCCAGGCTCATGATGTATTGCACGAAGAATTGTCGGTCGCGTAATGCCTGGCGCGACTGGTCGTTGGCCAGTTGCACGCGGATGCGCGAGAACTCGCTCGGGCTGTAATCCAGCATGAGCGTCGTGCGGCTCGGTTTGAAGGCGTAGTCGGCGATGACGTTAGCGGCATTGGCGGTACCGACACTGGCGCTGCCGGGATCGAGCCGGTCGATGCGCAGTGCCGTGCGCCAGCGCGGCATGAACTGATACACGCCTTGCACATACCAGCCGCGTTGCGTGACCGCATAACTGTCGGTGACGTTCGCACCGGCCGTGTCGTAGGCCAGATCGCCGTTCTCGTTGCGGCGGAAATACTCGCCTTGCAGTTTCAGGTAACGCTCCTTGATGTTGCCGCTGGGTGCGTATTTCCACACCACGTCCAGTCCGGCGGTGCGGCTGTCGCCGGTGAACTGGTCGGTGACGGTGTTGCCGTGCAGGTCGGGCACATCGCTGCTTTCGCGTGCCACGGCGCGCGTGCGATGCAAGGAAAGCCCGGCGCGCCAGCTCTGCTCGATGCCGATGTCGTCACCCACATGCAGGAACACCACGCCTGCACCGCTGCCGTTCTTGGTGCGGTCGCTACCGGGGAAGCCGCGGCCTTTGCCGGCTTCGGCACCGAGTTCGACGAACAGCTCGGTCGGTGCCAGCCATTTCAATTGCACGCCGTCCTCGCCCAACTGGTTCTCCCACAGTGCGGCATACACCAGCGGCTGGTCGACGAAGTCCCAGGCGTGCGCGTGCTGTTCGTTGAGGTAACCGAGGCCGGAGAAGAAGCGGCCGAACTTGAGGTTGAGGCCGTCGCCCAGCGACGTGCTCTGCACATAGCCGTTCTCCACGCTGACGCCGCCGGCCGGGTCGAGCGCGAGGGTGGCGACGCCGCGGAACTGCGGGTCGACATTGGCGGAGATGCCCATCTCCGATTCGCCGAGGTTGAAGCCTTGTACATGGCCCGGGTTGGGGTTCATGGCGAAGCCGGTGGCGGGTGTCGCCGGGTCCTGTTGCAGGCTGGCATAGGTGCCGGACAGGATCAGCGAGAAGGCTGGGTTGAAGGCCGCTTCAGTCGCGGCCTGGGCGTGGCTAGCGAGTCCGAGCAGGACGAGCGCGCACAAACGTTTGGTATCGAACATCGATGACTCCTTGCAAGATGGATGGTCGCTGCCGCATCACGCGACAGCGGTGGCAGACATCAGGCGGAGCGGGGCGGAGCACGCGCCGCGAAGGCGGCGCAGGTGCATGTCTGGATCGAATGGAGTGCGGTGGCGTGAGGTACGTTGGGGGCGGTTGCCAGGTCGAAGCTGATGGCGGTGCTGCCAATGGCGCTACCGATCTGCGCATAGGCGGCGCACAGTTCGCATTGCGGATCGTGCGGCAGCGAGTGGTCTTGTGTCTGTTCCGCCAGCACGTGCGACAGGTTGTGCAAGGCGGCGCCCTGCTGTACGAACAGCAGGGCGCAAGCGAGCAGCAACGAGAACAGCAGGCGGCGTGACATGGCGCTCATCCTAGCCAATGCCTCATTGCGACTCAAGCCGGTCGCTGGTGGTGAAGGTCCAGGTGCGGGTGATGCTCAGCACAT
>JAJZSA010000052.1 GCA_021822115.1 Pseudomonadota bacterium | reverse complement strand
CCTCACCTTCATGCTGGGTGGCGAAGTGTTCGCCATCGGCATCCTGGCGATCAAGGAGATCATCGAATACGGTCAGTTGACCGAAGTGCCGCGCATGCCGGAATTCATCCGTGGGGTGATCAATCTGCGCGGCGCGGTGGTGCCGGTGATCGACCTGGGCGCGCGTTTCGGCAAGAAGGGCACCGACATCGGCCGCCGTACCTGCGTGGTGATCATCGAGATCGCGCACGAAGGCGAGCAGCAGGTGGTGGGGGTGATGGTGGACGCGGTGAACGAGGTGCTGGACATCGCGGCGACGGAGATCGAACCGCCGCCGTCGTTCGGCGCCAAGATCCGCGCCGACTTCATCCAGGGCATGGGCAAGGTGGATGGCAAGTTCGTCATCATCCTGAACGTGGCCCATGTGCTGTCGGTGGATGAGATGGCACAACTGGCATCTGCCTGAAACCTGCAAGGAAGCAGCGTCTATGCCGCTCCCGCGCAAGCGGGAGTCTGGCAATCCGATCACTGGAGTCCAGTTGGCGTGGATAGGGCGATTTAGCCACTTCATCACAGCGCCGTATCGGGCTGCATCGTTGTCAGGATAGCCCTACCTCCCGTGCTTCCCCTACAAAAAAATCAAGATTTTCTGACTGTCAAATCCGGTTGGGTATGTGACCCTACATCACGGCAGGAATGGCAAGAAATCTGTGAGAAAAAAGGGGGGGGCATGAAGTTGAATCTGCCGGTGAGCGGTCGTGAAGTACATATGGACGATGGCGTGACCATCGTCACCAAAACCGATCTGAAAGGCATCATCACTTACGCCAATCCTGAATTCATTCAGATCAGCGGCTTCAGCGAGAGAGAATTGCTGGGCAAGTCGCACAACATCGTACGCCATCCGGATATGCCGCCCGCTGCCTTCGCCGATCTGTGGCAGACCTTGCAGCAGGGTAAGCCATGGAGTGCGACCGTCAAGAATCGTTGCAAGAACGGCGACCATTATTGGGTGCACGCACATGTCTCGCCGCTGGAAGAGCACGGCAAGGTGGTCGGTTATACCTCGATGCGCACTAAACCCACGCGAGCAGAGATCGAGTCGGCACAGCAACTGTATGCGGCGATGCAGGCCGGCAAAGTGCGCTTGCACGAAGGAGAAGCCCGCCCCGCTGGACTTTTGGCGCGGCTGAACCTGGCGAAGTGGATCGCCGGTTTGAGCGTGAATGCGCAAATATCACTGATGCTGGGCGCCTTCATGGCGCTGATCGCACTGCTGGCCGGGATGGCTTATGCCACGTTCACCCAGGTACAGGTCAACGGTCCCATCTATCAGCGCGTGGTGCTGGGCAAGGATCTGGTGGCAGACATCCTGCCGCCGCCGGAATATCTGATCGAGGCTTATCTGGTTTCTTTACAGATGGCGGATGCGACGCCGGACGAGCTGGAGAAACTGGTTGCCTATGGCGCACACCTGCGCCAGGAGTTCGTCGAACGTCACCGTTACTGGGTTGATGAACTGCCTGCGGGAGAAATGAAGCAGCGCATGGTGGAGGACGCCTATCGTGTCGGCGAGCAGATGCTGAACCTGCGCGACGAGCGCCTGATCCCAGCTTTGCGCGTCGGTGACCGCGGTGCTGCCATGGCCGCGCTGGCAGAAATGAAGGGGAAATATAACGAGCATCGCGCCTTCATCGATCAGGTCGTGGAAATGGCCGCTATACGTAACAGCGCGGAAGAAGCCGAGGCGAACACCTTGATCCGCCAGGATCTGCTGTTGCTGTCCGGCGTCGTGTGTGTGGGGGCGGTGCTGGTGTTGCTGCTGGGCATGTTGGTGGCACGCAATGTGCGCATCTTGTTGGGCGGCGATCCGCGCTATGCGCGCGAGATCACCAAGCATGTGGCTTCCGGCAACCTGGCCGTGAGCGTGAAGACGCAGGCGGAGGATACGACCAGTCTGCTGGCAACCCTCAAGTACATGCAAGAGATGTTCCGCAAGGTGGTGAAGGAGACCCAGGACAGTGCCAATCAGGTGGCCATGGTGGCACAACAGATGGCAGCGGCTTCCGAGCAAGTGAGCACCACGGCGGCACAATCCAGCGCATCGGCAGAGACCATGGCGGCGGCCACCGAAGAGATGACGGTGAGCATGAATAGCGTGGTCGAGCATGCCAACGAGGCACATGGCATCTCGGCGCAATCCGAACGCACCTGCCAGGAGGGTGCCACCGTCATTCGGCGCGCGGTGCAAAGCATGGAGAGCATTGCCGCCACCGTGCGCGAATCCACCGGAGTAGTGCAGGCGCTCGGCACGCAATCGGAAAAGATCTCGTCCGTGGTGCAGGTGATCCGCGAGATCGCCGACCAGACCAACCTGTTGGCCCTCAATGCGGCCATCGAAGCGGCGCGCGCCGGAGAACAGGGGCGCGGGTTCGCCGTGGTGGCGGACGAGGTGCGCAAGCTGGCGGAGCGCACCACCAGTTCCACGGCCGAGATCGCAAAGATGATCGGGGCGATCCAGGAGGGGATGGGCAGGGTGGTGTCGAGCATGGAGGGCAGTGTGCAGCTGGTGGATGCCGGTGTGGCCGAAGCCAACCAGGCCGGCGCTGCTATCCATGAGATCAATAGCGGCTCGCAGCGCGTGCTGGAAGTCGTGGGCGATATCGCTTCCTCTTTGCAGGAGCAGGGCCGGGCCAGCGCACAGATCGCCGGACACGTCGAACAGATCGCGCGCATGTCGGAAGAGAACAGCGCAGTTGCCGAGGAAGCCTCGCAAGGCGCAGGGAAGTTGCGCGATGCCGCAGTGAAGATGCAAGTGGCCGCGAACCGTTTCGCGGTGTGAGGATGGAGAGGGAAGTTGCTGCACGGTAAAGATGAAATGGTTGGCATGAGATCCTTTACACGCCAAGGTGCAAAAATGGTGCGGGCGCTAGGCGGCATGACTTTGCTGTGCTGCGGTTTGCTGGCCCAGGCACAGGATGAGGCGCCTACGCTGCGCGAGCGCATCGATGCCGGGCGAGAGCAACTGGCCGAGCATCTGTTCGGCATCAATGTGGGGGCGTTCGCCGATGCGGCGAGCAGCTATGACGATGCCGGGCGGCAAACATTCGGTTTCGGCGCCTTCGAACTCGATCTGGATGCGGCCATCGGCAATGACGTGCAAGGCGCGCTGGCGCTGGTGCGCGACAGCGAGACGACCACGATGACCGTGGCTTTCCTCGATTACCACACCTTCGGTGGCCGCATCGCGCCGCGCGGTCGCTTGTGGGTGGAGAAGGGTTTCCACGTCCAGCTCGGTCGCTTCGACGTGCCCTTCGGCAACGATTGGCAGTTCTTCGCCAGCAAAGACAGCATCTCCCTGTCGCGCCCGTTCACCACCGATGTGGTGATGGATGGCGGCTATAACGACGAGGGGCTGCGTGTGCTGGGCAACAACGGCAGCGTGAACTTCAACACCTGGTGGCTGCGCGGCTTCAACAACGGTCAGCAACTGGGCACCCGTGTCGGCCTGACGCCGTTCAGTGATCCGTTCTCGTTGCGCACCGAAGTGGGCGTGCGCGCGGAGTTCGGCCTTTCGTATCTCCGCGATACCGATGTGCACTGGCAACTGAACGAGAGCGCCTGGGCGCTGGATGGTGAAACGGGTACGGGCGATTGGACGGGGCGTTTCGAATACATGATGCGCCGCAAGGAAGCGCAGGCGGCGGGCGCGGTCACCGTGCTGCGCGCCTGGCATCTGACCCAGGAATATGTGCTGGCGGATTGGAATTGGCCGACCACGCTGTTCGCACGCTATGAGCAATCCTGGCAACAGCCGCTGGCTGCAGCGGACGGAGCGGAGAAGGATGCGCGCCTGGTAGCCGGCTTCAACTGCAATGTGGGCGGTAGCGACATCGTGCAATGGAAGACCGAGGCGCAGCATTATTTCTCGGCCACGCCGGACACCTTGTCCGCGCCCGGCATGTCCCGCCGTTGGCAGTTATCCACCCAGTTGGTATTGGTGCTATGAGCGGGCGATTGAAACTCGGAGCCGTTTTGTCCTTGCTCGTGCTGTTGCTGGGAGTGGGGCGCGGCATCGCCCTGGAAGTCGAGGATGCGCATTCCACCGGTTGCCTGCCACGCCAGGCGTCGCAACAGGCGTGTGCGGGCTGTCACAAGCAGGATGCACCACAGCGTCTGGCAGCGGCTCGCAATACACCCTGCACGCCGTATTGCACCTCTTGCCACAAGAAGGACGAGATGGCGCGCCACCATACGGTGGGTGCTGAATTGCCGCAGGCGGAACCCTTGATGCACCTGCATCTTTCGGGAGATCACCGCATTGCCTGTGCCACCTGCCACGACCTGTCGCGCCAGCGCTATGACAGCGTGCGCTGGAAAGCCGCCAGCCTGTTCGACCGGTTGTTCCACGACGAGCCGCGATACAAGACCTATTTCCTGTCCATGCGTAACGACCAGGGACAGTTGTGCCTGACCTGTCATTGAGGAAGAGATATGAAGCCCACCCAGAAACGCCGCATCGTCCTGATCGACCATCGCTTCCAGTTGCGCATGGCGGCGGCATTCATCGCCCTGCAGATATTGCTCACCGGCTTGTTCGCCTTTGCGCTGTACCTGTTCATGGATAGCGAGATCCACGCCGACCTGGCTTCCGCCCATGCCAGCTACCAATCATTGAGTCAGATGCTGTTTCCCATCGTGGTCATCCTCGCGGTGTTCAGCGTCACGATTTCGGTGGTGCTGGCGACCGTGTTCGTCGTCTTGCTAAGTCACAAGATCGCCGGACCGATGTATCGCTTCCGCAATGTGCTGGAAGCTTTGGCCGCGCGTCGCTTCGAGTCTTTCCGCAGCATCCGTCCCGACGATCAATTGGGTGAACTCGCAGCCTCGCTCGACAAGGCCGTACTGACGGTCAAGCAGGACATGGAAAACATGCAACAGACATGCGAGCGCCTATTGCAGCGCGAAGTCAGGCAGAACGAGCATCTTCTGGATGCCGAACTCGCCAAACTGGTCGGGGTGCTGGCTGACTGGCAGTCGAAAGGAGAGACCAAAGCATAACTGCCGTTCGCAGTAATGGCCTGCCGGTTCCATGCGGGCTGCCCATTCATCCCTACCCCCCCTTGCTTCATCGGGGGTGAGTGAGCAGCCCGCATGGAATGCGGCGAAGGTCCGGCTTCATCGGGAGCCGGGGACGCTAGCGGACAGAGACTGTTCTATGGCGGGATCCGCTGGTTCCATGCGGGCTGCTCATTCATCCCTACCCCCCTTGCTTCATCGGGGGTGAGTGAGCAGCCCGCATGGAATGCGGCGAAGGTCCGGCTTCATCGGGAGCCGGGGACGCTAGCGGACAGAGACGGTTCTATGGCGGGATCCGCCGGTTCCATGCGGGCTGCTCATTCATCCCTACCCCCCCTTGCTTCATCGGGGGTGAGTGAGCAGCCCGCATGGAACACGGCAAGATCCTGTGGCGAAGTGTAAGCAGGCAATAAGCTTGCAATTGGACGCCTGCATGATTTTGTCGATTCAGACACAGGGGGGAATTATGGTAACGATGCGTATAAAGATGCTGGCGGCTTTACTGCTATCGCAGATGGCCTTGATTGCGGCTGTCACCAATCTGCCATCGCCAGCTGTCGCATGGATCGTTGGGGCGGGATGGGTCTTCATCCAGTTACTGTTGCTGGATCGCCTGTTGCATGGCATGTATGTGCGTCCCCAGCAGGCCCTGTGTGCGGCCATCGAACAGGTCAAGATGCAGGGCGACCTGGATGTGCGTCTACATGGCAAGAGCCGTTTCACGGGAGCGTTCGGCAAACTGTTCGACGATCTGCTGGAGAACTTCCGCAGTATCGTCGGCAAGGTGATTTTCAACTCCCATGAGGTCGCCACCTCAGCCAAGTCGCTGGAAGGCATGGCGCGCCGGGTGGCGGATGGCTCGCGCGAACAACAATCCGCTGCCGAAGCGGCCAGCCAGGCCATCGAAGAGATGATCGCCAATATCCACAGCATCGCCGACAAGGCCGGGCAGGCGGCGCGGCGCGCAGGCGAGTCGCGCGATCTTTCCACGCAAGGGGCGCAGATCGCCCAGCATGCTGCCGGCGAGATCGAGCGTATCGCACAAGCTTTCGAAGAATCCGCTTCCGCCATCACCCAGCTCGGCCAGCGTTCGCAGCAGATAGACGGCATCGCCAGCGCCATCGGCGAGATCGCCGAACAGACCAACCTGCTTGCGCTGAATGCCGCCATCGAGGCGGCTCGCGCCGGCGAGCAGGGGCGCGGCTTTGCGGTGGTGGCGGACGAGGTGCGCAAACTGGCCGAGCGTACCGCTTCCGCTACGCGCGAAATCGCCACGCTGGTGGTGACCATCCAGAGCGAGACGGCGGGCACCATAGAGAAGGTCCATGCCGGAGCTGCGCTCGCGGTGCAGGGCACGGCGCAGGCACGCGAAGCCGCGGATGCGCTGCAAAGGATCAGCCATAGCAGCACCTCCATGCTGGAAGAATCCACCTTCATCGCGCAGGCCATCGCCGAGCAGGAGCATGCCAGCGAATTGGCCGGAGCGAAGATGCACAGCATCTTGCAACTGGCGGAGCGGAACAGCGGGGAGGTCGGGCAGATGCTGGAACAGGCAACCCACCTGGATCATCTTTCAGAGAATCTCAGCGAAGTGGAAAAGGTGTTCAAGCTGGGCACATTGGGAGAGCAGGGACTGGAGACGCATCGTCTTGCAATCGAAGCGGTGCAGCAGGCAGCGCACAAGATCGAAGCCGCGCTGGAGCGCATGGTGGCAAGCGGCAAGGCAAAACTGGAAGACCTGCTGGATGAGGGCTACCAGCGCATCCCGGGGGTGGAACCGCCGAAATACCATACACGCTACGATCACCTTACCGACCAGCTCTTTCCTGCCATCCAGGAACCTATCCTGGCCAGCCATGGCAGTTTCGTCTATGCCGGCGCGGTGGACCGCAACGGTTACTTCCCCACGCACAATAAAAAGTTTGCCGAGGAACCGAACGGTGACCCCGCGCATGATCTGGCGTTCTCGCGCAGCAAGCGCGTCTTCAGCGACCCGGTGGGCAAGCGTTGCGGCAGCCATGATCGTCCCTTCCTGATCCAGACCTACCGCCGCGATACCGGTGAAGTGGTGCACGACATCTCCGCGCCGATCTATGTACGCAATCAGCGTTGGGGTGGTTTCCGCATCGGCTATCGGGCGTGATGCCGTTACGGCAGACAGGCCGACTGCCATTCCATGACTCCCGTCCATCCCGGTCAGGAATTCCTTACCGGGGTGGTGGTGGCTGACGGCAAATTCAAGATTTCCTGATGGGGGCAAGGCTGCAAATTTGCGATGCTGCGGTAGCTTGCCGGCCGGTCGTCACTCGACTTCATAACAAGAGGATCGCCGCAGGCATGGGGGGCGCTGCATCTATATCTGAGGTAGCCATGTTGAATCAAATGAAAATCGGGAAACGTCTGTGGCTGCTGGTAGCGGTCGCCATCGTCGCACTCATCGTGACGGCGGCCCAGGCCGTGCTCAATCTGCGCCACAGCATGCTGCAAGACCGCCAGGTCAAGACGCAGCACGTGGTGGAAACCGCCTACGGCGTGATCGCGCATTACGGCCAACTGGCTGCGACGGGCAAGCTGACCCGCGCAGACGCCCAGGCGCAGGCGCTGGATGTGCTGCGCGAACTGCGCTACGACGAAAAGGAATATTTCTGGGTCAACACCACCGAGCCACGCATGCTGATGCATGCCGTCAAACCGGAACTGGAAAAGCTGGATGTCGCCGCTTTGTCGGCGATCAAGGATGCCAACGACAAACATATCTTCACCGCCTTTGCCGATGAGGCCAAACACAACGGGAGCGGTGTCGTCGATTACCAGTGGCCGAAACCCGGCTCGGAAAAACCGGTGGATAAAGTCTCATTCATCAAATTGTATGCCCCCTGGGATTGGGTGGTCGGCAGCGGCATCTATCTGGACGATGTCGACCAGGCATTCCTCTCCGAGTTGGGTGAATTCGGCCTGTTCGTAATCGCGGCCTTGCTGGTGATCGGCTTTGCCGCCTGGCGCATCGCCCGCTCCATCACGGTGCCGGTAGGCGAAGCGGTGGCAGTCGCCAATGCGCTGGCCGCAGGCGACCTGACGGTGCATATCGCTGTGAAGACTGAAGACGAGACCGGCCAGTTGCTGCGCGCGATGCAAACGATGGTGGGCAAGCTGTCGCAGATCGTGGGCGAGATACGCGGCGCGGCGGATAACCTGGGCAGTGCGGCGGAACAGATCGGCGCCACTTCGCAGAGCATCTCGCAGGCCACCAACGAGCAGGCCGCCTCGGTCGAGCAGACCACTGCCTCGGTCGAACAGATGGGGGCCAGCATCAACCATAACAGCGAGAACGCCAAAGTGACCGAAGGTATGGCGGCGCAATCGGCGCAGCAGGCCGGTGCGGGCGGGGCTGCCGTGGGACAGACCGTGGACGCGATGAAGAGCATCGCCGACAAGATCCGCATCATCGACGACATCGCTTACCAGACCAACCTGCTGGCGTTGAATGCCGCCATCGAAGCGGCGCGTGCCGGCGAGCATGGCAAGGGTTTCGCCGTGGTGGCCGGCGAAGTGCGCAAGCTGGCCGAGCGTTCCCGGATGGCAGCGCAAGAGATCGACGCATTGGCGAAGGGCAGCGTGAGTCTGGCCGAACAAGCGGGCAAGTTGCTGGACGAGATCGTGCCCGCGATCAGCAAGACCAGCGAACTGGTACAAGAGATCGCCGCCGCCTCGGGCGAACAGAGCAGCGGCGCAGCCCAGATCAACACCGCAATGAACCAGTTGAACCAGATCACCCAGCAGAACGCCAGCGCGACGGAAGAGCTGGCCGCCACGGCGGAAGAGATGACGGCGCAGGCCGAACAGTTGCAGCATCTGGTGGGGTTCTTCAAGGTGGCGCGGGCTGATTAGGGAAGTACCAGCCATCGGCGCTCATCGGGAATGCGGAACGGAGGAAGTGAATGCGGGACAGCAAAAAAATGAACGGAACTGCGATTCAGCCACAGGACCAGGATACCTGGCATGCTGCGGACTCTTCTTTGGTGGAAACATCCGGTGCATGCGCGGAGGAGGCATTCATGTCGCGCCGCGACTTCATGCTTGCACTGGCGGCACTGACACTGACGGCCTGCGGAGGCGGAGGCAATGGGGGGGCCAGCGGCGCTACGCCGGCCTTGCCCAATACCGGCGCGCCTTTCATTCCCATCGGCACGCCGGCTGCTTCTGGCTTCGTGCACCCCGGCCTGTTGCACACGCAGCCAGACTTCGACCGCATGGTTGCGAAAGTCACCGCGAATGCTTCGCCTTGGGTAGATAGCTGGAACATCCTGCTAGCCAACAGCTACGCCAGCGTGAACTACGTGCCGCGTCCGCAGGCTGCGGTGCACCGCAATGATCCGCTGAATGGTCCTGACAACTCCGCACTGTTGTTCAAGGACGCCGCCGCAGCCTATGCCAGCGCCTTGCGCTGGAAGGTCTCGGGCAATACCGCTTCCGCCGACAAGGCGATCGAGATCATGAATGCGTGGTCGTCCACCTTGACCACGATCACCTGGACGCCCGGTTATCACGACGGCTTCCTGGCGGCGGGTTTGCAGGGGTATCAGTTCGCCAATGCGGGCGAGATCATGCGCAACTACAGTGGCTGGGCGGCGGCGGATTTTCTGCGCTTCCAGACCATGATGACCAACGTGTTCTACGCGATGAACAGCGGCAAGCTGTCCACGCCTTCCAGTTTGCTGTCGTATTCGAACTGGGATCTGTGCGCGCTGGCCTCCTTCATTGCCATTGCGGTG
Organism: Pseudomonadota bacterium; assembly: GCA_021822115.1. The sequence continues at coordinate 8,480 of JAJZSA010000052.1, read as the reverse complement.
CTGTGCGACAACCGTGCGGTATTCGATGCCAGCATCAACTATTTCAAGAACGGCCTCGGCAACGGCAGCGTGTTCAATACGGTGAACTATCTGCATCCCGGCTACCTCGGGCAGACGCAGGAATCCGGGCGCGACCAAGGGCACAACACGCTCAGCGTGATGCTCATTACCACCATCTGCGAAATGGCGTGGAACCAGGGCGTCGACCTTTATGGCTACGACAACAACCGCGTGCTGGCCGCAGCCGAATATGTGTCCAAGGGCAACCTGATAAATCCGAACACAGCCACGTATTACACGCTGCCGTTCGCGCCCTATACCAACGGCCGCACCTACGACACCGTGTTCTCGGCGGGCGGGCAGGGAACGCTGCGCGCAGGATGGGCGTTGATCTATCACCACTACGTCAACCGCAAGGGACTGGCTGCCCCCTACACCTATCAGTACATGCTGAAGACCCAGCCGGAGGGAGGCGGTGGTAATTACGGCGGCGCCAGCGGCGGCTTCGATCAATTGGGTTACACCACGCTGACCTGCACGCGCGATCCCATCGCCGTGGGCGCGGTGCCGAGCGGGCTGACGGCCTATGTGACAGGCGGCAATGTCATCCTGTCGTGGTGGGGAACGGCCAATGCCAGCAGCTATAACGTCAAACGTAGCAGCACGGCGGGAGGGCCGTACACGCAGATCGCCAGCCTGATCACCGATCCCCTGACCTGGACCGATACGACTGCGGCGGCGGGGACGTATTACTACGTGGTGACGGCAGTGGCGGGCGGGGTGGAGACGGCGGTATCGAACGAGGCGAGAGCCATCACCGCCGTGCAGCTGCATACCCATCTGCTGTTCGATGAAGGCAGCGGCACGAGCGCGGCGGATGCCAGCGGCAACGCACACACTGCAACGCTGCTCAATGCAGCGTGGGCAACCGGTCATCTGAGCGGTAGTGCGCTATCACTGAACGGCAGCAATGCCTATGTCAGCCTGCCGAACGACCTGATGTCGGAGGTCGCCGATTGCACCATCGCGGCATGGGTGTTCTGGAACGGCGGTGCTAACTGGCAGCGCCTCTTCGACTTCGGCGCGGGTACGGGGCGCTATATGTATCTGTCGCCGAAGAGCAGCAACGGCGTCATGCGCTTTGCGCTCACCACCAATAGCGGTGCGGGCGAACAGGGGATCAATGGTACGTCCGCGCTGCCCAGCGGCGTGTGGACGCATGTGGCGGTGACGCTGTCGGGTGCAACCGGAACTTTGTACGTCAACGGTGTTGCCGCAGGCACGAATACTGCGATGAGTACTGCGCCGTTCCGTATGAGCAGCACTCACCAGAACTGGCTCGGCCGCTCGCAGTATGCGGCGGACCCGCACTTCAATGGCCTGATCGACGACTTCCGCATCTATCACGGTGTGTTGACGCCGGCGCAGATCGCGGGACTTTAAACCAGGGGCTACTTGTGCAAAACATTGCCGTAGCACCTCGGACACAACTCGGTGCGGATACTGCGCCCAAGACAAATTCGCTCGCTGCGCGCACCCTGCGCATGGCGGCGGTGCGCATCGCGCTGGTGGCGGCATGCGGCGGCGGTGTGTCTTATTTCCTCAACCATGCCACGATCGAACGCGCGGTACGCGAGCAGCTATTGCTTTCCACCGAACAGATCCTGCAACGCGAGTCGTTGCCGTTCCGCGAGATCCGCGAACTGGAGCAGAACTTCCTCGCCGATTTCGCGGCACGTTATGCCGACCCTGCCGCACGCCGCCAGCTGGCGCGCGATTTCGACCTGATCTTCTATCGTCATGCGGACGGTTCCTACACCCAGCGTCCCGGCCTGTTCGAAGGCAGCGCGCTGCCGGATGGACGGCGTTACCCCAGGATGTCCGCGACCTATGCGCCGGACATCCGGCCCGATGCGGATGTCAAAGCGCGCTTCGCTTTGTCATATGAGTTGTCGTACCAATACGGCTCCAGTGCACGCGGCCGCTTGTTCAATTTCTACGGCGTGCTGCCGGAAAAAGGTTTCCCCATCCATCAGGATGCCGATATCGCACAGGCCTTCACCTATAGCGGGCCGGATGCGCTGGACCTGAATGATTACGAGTTCTATACGCGCGGTTTCGACCGCGCCACGCAGGGCACTTTCTTTACCAGGATGTATTGGGATTATTCCAACAACGCATTGATGACCACCATCGCCACGCCGGGCGAGATCGGGGCGGACGGCAAGCGCCGCATCGTGGCTTGCGTGGACGTGCTGCTGGCCGAATTGACCGAGCGTCTGGGTCATCCGCCCATGCCGGGCTCGCACAGCACTTTGTTCCTGGCGGACGAAGCGGGCACGCTGATCTACCACCCGGATTTCATGGCGCAGATCAAAGCGAGCGAAGGCAAGGCATCGCTCAAGTCGATCGGTGCGGAACAGGAATACCGGCTGCTGGAAGTGGCCCGTGCGCTGCCCTTCGGCAAGGTGGAAGTGCTCGATGTCGGCGATGAGATCGTCGCCGTCGGCAGGTTGTCCGAAACACCCGGTGTACTGGCGGTGCATTACCCGCGCGCCTTGATGCAGCCGGCTATCTTGCAGAACCTGGCGGTGGTGGCCGGACTCGCTTTGCTCACCCTGCTGGTCGAGTTGTTCATCATCCGCTCGGTGCTGCAACGCCAGGTGGCCGAGCCGCTGGCGCGACTGATCGGCGCCATGCGACGGGTGGGGCACGCCGGTGCGGGGGCTGCGGCAGCGGACCTGCCGTTGCAACAGCGGGACGAGATCGGTGAGCTGGCGCGCAGCTTCGACGGCATGGCGCGCCGGGTGGCCGACATGCAGGCGCACCTGGAAGACCAGGTGCAATTGCGTACCGAGCAACTGGAAGCGGCCAACCACCAGTTGCTGGCATTGAGCACTACGGATGGACTGACCGGGGTCGCCAACCGGCGCCGTTTCGATGAGGTGCTGGAATTCGAGTGGCGGCGCGCGCAGCGCACCGGTGACGAGTTGATGTTGGTCATGGTGGATGTGGATTGGTTCAAGGCCTACAACGACCATTACGGCCATCAGGCCGGCGACGAATGTCTGCGCCGGGTGGCGCGTCTGCTCGAAGCCCATGCGCAACGTGCGGGCGATCTGGTGGCGCGATACGGCGGCGAGGAATTCGCCTTCATCATCTCTGCGCCACAACCCGGTGATGCCGAGCATTTTGCCCGGAATCTGCTGGCAGCCATGACGGCCGCCGATCTGCCGCATGAGGCTTCTCCGTTGGGGCGGGTCACGCTCAGTATCGGCATCGCCACCCTGTTCCCCGCTGGCGACTCGGGTGCGGACAAATTGCTCCTGCGTGCCGATGCTGCGCTCTATCGCGCCAAATCCGCAGGTCGCAATCGCTACTGTTCCGATTCCACGCCGGTGCAAAGCTGAGCGTTCATTACAAAAAACCCTGATTTCAAAAGGTTGCTCGTCAGAAACGCCTGACAGGCAGCGCGCATCCTGACACGAGATTCAGCCTTTCCCGATGGTGACCTGGCACTGGTTCTGCGAATCTGTGCTGGCTGTGGTGCTATGCCCGCAGCCCTGTTCAGGCGGCACAGGTCAAGGCCGCAGACGAAGCGGATAGGAAAGGGTGGCGGGGCATGGAGCTGCGCGAACACAAGGTGGGAGAAGGCGGTTGTATCGAACGCGTGCGTCTCGGTACACCGGAGATGCGCGGGACCGGCGTGACGGAGTTGAGCCTGATCGCGGCCGTGAATGAAACGGTGAAGGAGGCCATCAATGCCTCCGAGCGCATCAGCCTGATCGCGGTCAATGCCAGCCTGGTCGCTGGCCGCGCGGGAGACCGCGCAGCGGGGTTCTGCGTGGTGGCCGCCGAGTTGAAGCGTTTCAGCGACAGCATGGCAGTCGACATGGCGAGATGGTCGCGGCTGATCGAAGGCGTGGTGCATGCCACCGCGCTGGGACGCCGGCAGGCCCACCGGATGTACAAGTTGCAGGCTACCGCACGACTCTCCGACAAGGCCAAGGCCGCCATCTCTGGAGCCTGTTGCAGCAGTCGCCGCGAGGTGGATGAGACCACGTTGCTGACGTCGCAGCGGGTAAAGGATCTGCTGGATTTGATAGACCGCTCGGAAAAACAGCATCTGCGTGGCGGCATGATCGCGCGCTCCGCGCTGATCGAGGCGGCCTACGGCGGCGCGATGCAGGGTGTGCTGCGCCAGATCGCCGAGACCATAGGCGACAGCATGGTGCGTTTCGCGGAGTACAGCGCGCATATTTCCCAGAGGATGAAGAGGGCAGTGCAATGAAAAAGATACAGACCATCTATTCCAACGGCAGCCATAAATGGCTGGCGGTGTCGCGCGATCCAGCGCGCCCGAACTACCTGATCGATACCAACGAGTATCTGATCGTGCACGGCACGGAGGCGCTGTTGACCGACCCGGGCGGCTCCGAGATCTTCCCGGCGGTGTTCTCGGCCCTCTGCGAGGATTTCGACCCGACGCATATCCGCGCCTTGTTCGCTTCGCACCAGGACCCGGACATCATTTCCTCGCTGGCACTGTGGCTGGAGTTCAAGCGCGAGTTGCGCTGCTACACGAGCTGGCTGTGGACCTCGTTCATCCCGCATTTCGGCGGCAAGGACGACACCTTCATTCCGTTGCCTGATGAAGGAATGGACATTCCGCTGGGCGGCATCACCTTGCGTGCGGTACCGGCACATTACCTGCATTCGTCCGGCAACTTCCATCTGTACGACGCGCAGGCGCGCATCCTGTTCTCCGGCGATGTCGGCGCAGCCATGCTGCCGCATGATTCGAGCGATCTGTTCGTGAAGGATTTCGACGCGCACATCCGCCTCGCGGAAGGTTTCCACCGCCGCTGGATGGGCTCCAAGGAAGCGGTGCTCGACTGGTGCGAGCGCGCCAGCAAGATGCCGATCGACATGCTGTGCCCGCAACACGGAGCGATCTACCAGGGCGATGACGTGATGCGCTTCATCAACTGGTTCGCCGAGCTGGAAGTGGGAACCGGATGCAAGCGCAAGTGAACAAACAAGCAAGCAAATAAAAAAATATCCGGCATGCCGTGACGGGCAATGCCGGATCGAATAGGAGCGAGTATGCGTATCAATATGCCAGTGACCGGCGTGGAGCGGCATTTGCAGGAGGGCGAGTTCATCGTCTCCAAGACCGATCTGAAAGGGCTGATCACCTATGTGAACCGTCCGTTCCTGGAGATCAGCGGTTTCACCGAAGAGGAACTGATCGGCAAGCCACACAACCTGATCCGCCATCCCGACATGCCGCCGGCAGCCTTCGCCGACCTGTGGCGCACCGTCAAGAGCGGCAAGCCGTGGCGCGGTATGGTGAAGAACCGCTGCAAGAACGGCGACCACTACTGGGTGATGGCCAACGCCAACCCGTTCTGGAAGGACGGCAAGATCATGGGCTACATGTCGCTGCGCACCAAGCCCACGCGTGCCCAGGTGGATGCGGCGGAGCGGTTGTACCGCGATATCCGCGAAGGGCGTGCGCGAGGCATCGCCGTCAAGCAGGGGCAGGCGGTGCGCACCGGTGTGCTGGGCTGGTTCGCTGCGCTGAGCCGCATGAGTATCAAGACGCGCGCCACGCTGGCCTATGTCGCCTTGCTCGGCGGTCTGCTGGCGTTGGGCGTGCAGGCGGATACGCCGTTGCGTCTGGGATTGGCCGGCATCGCCCTTGCTTCCGGTTATGTGTGGTGGCTGCTGGTAAGCAAGGTGCTGGGGCAGTTGCAGGAGGCGGTGCGCGCTTGCCAGAAGATCGCTTCCGGCAACCTGGTGCTGGATGTCGAAGCCGATCTGCGCGATGAGATCAGCAGTCTGATGCACGCCATCATCACCATGGCTGGCAACGCCGAGAGCATCGTCACCGATGTCGGTCATGTGTCGCTATCCATTGCCTCGGCTTCGGAGGAAGTTTCCGGCGCGGCGCATGCGATGAGCCAGGATGCCGGTACGCAGGCTGCCTCGGTGGACCAGGTCGGTGCGGCGGTGGAGCAGATCGCCAATTCGATCAACCGCAATACCGACAGCGCGCGCATCACCGACGAAGTGGCCAGCCGCGTGGCGCATCAGGCCGAGCAGGGCGGCGCCGTGGTGCGCGAGACGGTGGATGCGATGAAGCGCATCGCCGGGCGCATCGGCATCATCGACGACATCGCCTACCAGACCAACCTGCTGGCGTTGAACGCCGCCATCGAGGCGGCGCGCGCGGGCGAGGCGGGCCGTGGTTTCGCCGTGGTGGCGGCCGAGGTGCGCAAGCTGGCCGAGCGTTCGCAAGTGGCGGCGCAAGAGATCGGCGAACTGGCGAACGGCAGCATGCACAAGGCGGAGCAGACCGGACAGTTCCTCGACGAGATCGTGCCCAACATCAACAAGACCTCGGAGCTGGTGCAGGGCATCGTGCGCGCGAGCGAGGAGCAATCCGCCGGCGCCGTGCAGATCGGCGGCGCGATGGGACAGTTGAACCAGATCACCCAGCAGAACGCCAGCGCTACCGAGGAGCTCTCCGCCACCTCGGAAAGCATGAATGCCCAGGCACAGCATTTGCAGCAGCTGGTGGGTTTTTTCAGGTTGCGTCGCACGTTGTGAGTTTGACTTGTTCGGAGGTCACGTCGTTGGAGGACTGTTGCCAGGGAGCACATGCGGCACGAACCTTACGGTGCAGGGAAAGCGCTGAATCAGTCGTCACCTCGGCGCAAGCCGATGCCCAGTCGTTCCTAAGTGCTGGATTGCGGCTTGCTCTGGCATGACGAATCGGGACTAATTCAGTACATCGGTAGGGATATCCCTGGGCAGGGTCAGATTCCTTACAAAAGAACCAGCACTGCCTGACTGGCAAGCCGTGAGGGATATGTAAGGCTAGTCGTGCAAGGCATATATCGATAGTTGATGGAGGTCGTTTTACCGGGAGCAGTTTAATAAATAGACAAAAGGGGAGGCAGCATGCAATGGCTTTACGACTTGAAAACAAAATATAAGTTGAGTCTGATCGCCGCGATTCCCATCGTGGCGCTGCTATATTTTTCCGGCAGTGCGACGCTGGAGCACATCGCCCTCAGCCGCGAGATGCAGGCATTGCAGGAGGTGGTGACGCTGGGCATCAATGCGGGCAACGCAGCGCACGAGTTGCAGAAAGAACGCGGCATGACGGCCGGCTTCATCGGCAGCCACGGAAGCAAGTTCGCCAGTGAATTGCCGGGCCAGCGCGGCTTGAGCGATAACGAGTTGCAGACGCTGAAGGCGGCGCTACGACAACTGGAAGGCAACCACTACCTGGCGATCCTCAAGGAGGACATCGATCGGGCAGAGCACAATCTCGCCGAGATCAGCCGCAAGCGCGATGCGATCAGTCGCCAGGAAATGGCGGTGGGCGAAGCGGTGACGTATTACACCGCGACCATCGGCTCATTGCTCGACATCGCCCGGCATATCGCCATGCTCAGCAGCGACAGCGAGGTCGCCCGTGCGGCCTCGGCCTATGTCTATCTGTTGCAGGCGAAAGAGCGCGCGGGGATCGAGCGCGCCCTGCTGACCAATGCTTTTGCGGCAGATGCCTTTGCGCCAGGGTTGTTCAACCGTTTCCTTGCCAATTCCTCGGCACAGGATGTCTACCTGAAGGAATTCCTTGCGATCGCCGACGAGGAAGCCAAGCAGTTCTATCAGCAGACCATGTCGGCGGAAGCCGTGAAGGAAGTGGCGCGCATGAAGGCGATCGCTCTGGAGAAAGGCGGCCAACCCGGGATGGGGATCATGCCGGACATGTGGTTCAGGACCATGACGGAAAAGATTGATCTGATGAAGAAGGTCGAAAGCCACATGGCGGACAATCTTTCCGGTATGACGGGGAAACTGATGGATGAAGCGCGGCAAGCACAGTTTCTGTTCATCTTGTTCACGGTCATGTCGGTGGTTATGACGGTGTCGTGCGCCTGGCTGGTGATGCGTTACATGGTGAATAGTCTGGGTAGCGCGCTGGCCGCAGCCAATCGACTGGCTGAGGGAGACCTGACCGTCGCCGTTGAATCCCGCAGCCGCGACGAGGTCGGCCTGTTGTTGGGGGCAATGCAAACGATGGTCGCCAAGCTGCAACAGATCATCGGCGAAGTGAACGTTGCGGCTACCCATATCGCCACCGCCTCGGAAGAGGTCTCCAGCACCGCGCAGAGCATGAGCCAGGCGACCAACGAACAAGCGGCCTCGGTGGAAGAGACGTCCGCCTCGGTGGAACAGATGGGTGCCTCGATCAACCAGAACAGCGAGAACGCCAAGGTCACCGACAGTATGGCGGCACAGGCGGCCAAGCAGGCCACCGAAGGCGGCAAGGCAGTGGGCCAGACCGTGACCGCGATGAAGACCATCGCCGACAAGATCGGCATCGTGGACGACATCGCCTACCAGACCAACCTGCTGGCGCTGAACGCCGCTATCGAAGCCGCGCGTGCCGGTGAACATGG
>JAJZSA010000051.1 GCA_021822115.1 Pseudomonadota bacterium | reverse complement strand
TCTGCGGGATGCCGAATTTCTCCTTGATGAAGTTGGCCTGGGTGCCTTTGCCGGCGCCGGGTGCGCCCAACAGGATCAGTCTCATGATGTTTCCTCCAGTAGTGTGATTATCTTGATTGGAATAGTTCGCGTGCGGTCAGCAGATCCTGCTCGGTGTCCACGCCGCTGGTCGGAGCTTCCTGCGTCACGCTCACGCCGATCTTGTAGCCGTGGTACAGCGCGCGCAGTTGCTCCAGCGATTCCACCTGCTCCAGCGGGGCCGGGGCGAGCTGGCCGTAGATCTTGAGGAAGCTGGCGCGATAGGCATAGATGCCGATGTGGCGCAGCACGGTGACGTCCGGCGGCAGCGGCTTGCCTTGTGCGTAGGCATCGCGCGGCCAGGGGATGGGCGCGCGGCTGAAATACAACGCGTTGCCATGTTTGTCCAGCACCGCCTTCACGATGTTCGGGTTGCGCATCGAGGCTTCATCGTGGATGGGATGGCAGGCAGTGGCGATGGCGCATTCGTCGTGCGCATGCAGATGCTGCGCCACGGCACGGATCAGCGCGGGCGGGATCAGCGGTTCGTCGCCTTGCACGTTGACCACGATGGTGTCGTCAGACCAGCCCTGTTGCAGGGCGACCTCGGCGATGCGGTCGGTGCCGCTGACATGGTCGGCGCGCGTCATGCAGGCGTGGAAGCCATTGGACTGCGCTGAGGCGATGATGGGTTCGTGGTCGGTGGCGATGAGGATCTCGTCGGCGCCGCTCTGTGCCGCCTGTTCCGCCACGCGGATCACCATCGGTTTACCGCCGATGTCCAGCAGCGGTTTGCCCGGCAAACGGGTGGAAGCGAAACGCGCCGGGATGACGACCTTGAATGCGGACATCAGAGTTTTTCGATCTCTTCGGCGGACAGTGTGCGCGCTTCGTCGGCCAGCATCACCGGGATGTCGTCCTTGATGGCGAATGCCAAGCGGTCTGCCTTGCAGATCAGCTCCTGTTCGGCCTTGCGATAGAGCAGCGGCGACTTGCACAGCGGACAGACCAGGATGTCGAGCAGTTTAGCGTCCATGTCGAGAGAGTTTTTCCGTGATGAGATTGAACAGCGGCAGGTCGATCTGTGCATCCACCTGCAACACCCAGTGCCGCTCGGTGGCGAACGCGGCGCATTTTACCGCATCTTTCTCGGTCATGAGCACGGCTTCCGCCGCGGCATGCTCGATGTCGGCGGGCACGTAGTGGTGATGGTCGGGGAAGGCATGCGTGCTCGGGTGCAGGCCCAGGTGTTGCAGGTGGCGGAAGAAGCGTTGCGGGTGGCCGATGCCGGCGATGGCATGCACCTGCAAACCGGCGAAATCCTGCGCCGTGCGCGTCACTTGCGGATTGAGCAGGTTGCGGAACAGCGTGCCATGCAGCGACATGGGGAAAGTGCCGGGCTCGCTTGCCGTGTCGCCGTTCACCACCACCGCATCGACCTGTCTGAGCCGGGATACCGGTTCGCGCAAGGGACCGGCCGGCAGCGACAAGCCGTTGCCGAAACGGCGCGCACCATCCACCACCACGATCTCGATGTCGCGCTGCAGACGGTAATGTTGCAAGCCGTCATCGGAGATCAGGATGTCGCATTCTGGATGTGCTGCCATCAGCGCCAGCCCGGCGGCAGGGCGGTCGCGTCCGATCCATACCGGGCACAGTGCGCGGCGCGCCATCAGCAGCGGTTCGTCGCCGACCTCATCGGCGCTAGCGTCAGTCCCTACGCTACGCGGTACATCGTGTGCCGCACCTTGCTTGCGATAGCCGCGGCTGATGATGCCGGGGTGCCAGCCGTCGGCGATCAGTTGTTCGGCCAGCCACAGCGTGAGCGGCGTCTTGCCGGTGCCGCCCACGGTGATGTTGCCGACCACGATCACCGGCACCGGCAGGCGCAGCGAGCGCAGCGCACCGCTGCGATAGAGCGCGCGACGCAACGCGCTCAGCAGGCGGAACAACAGACTCAGGGGATACAGCAGCAGGTGGAGCGGCGACAGGCGATACCAGTGCTGTTGCAGCCGTTCCATGGGCAGCTTATTTGGCAGCGTTGCGCGTGGTGAAGGTGATGCGTCCGTAGCCGGCTTCGCGCGCGGCTTCCATGATGACGATGACCGACTGGTGCGTGGCCTTGGCATCGGCATTGATGACGATCACCGGATCGTCCTGCTTGCCGGCCGCCTTGCGCATGGCCTGCGCGAATTCCACGCGGTCCTTGAAATCGATGCGCTTGCCGTCGATCGCATAATGACCGGAGGCATCCACCGCCACGGCGATGGGTTTGCTCACCGGGATGGTGCTGTCCGCACCGTCGGCCTGCGGCAGGTTGATCTGCAATTCGGAGAACTTGCCGTAGCTGGTAGTGACCATCAGGAAGATGAGGATCACCAGCAACACGTCGATCATCGGGATCAGGTTGATCTCCGGTGTCTCGCGGTCACGTCCGCGGCGGAAATTCATTTGCGTTCACCATGCACCACTTCCACCAGCTTGATGGCCTGTTGTTCCATCTCGATGGTGAGGCTGTCCACCTGGGCGCGGAAATGACGGTAGGCGATCATGCTGGGCACGGCCACGATGAGGCCGAAGGCGGTGTTGTACAGTGCCACGGAGATGCCGTGCGCCAGTTCCGCCGGCGCGGCCCCGCCCGCATTCTGGGCGCCGAAGATCTCGATCATGCCGATCAGCGTGCCGAACAATCCCAGCAGAGGGCTGATGGATGCGATGGTGCCCAGCGTGGTGAGGAAACGCTCCATCTCGTGGCTGGCCGCGCGGCCGGTCTCTTCGATGGCTTCCTTCATCACCTGCGGCGGGCTCTTGATGTTCTTCAGGCCGGCGGCGAACACCTTGCCCAGCGGCGAACCGCTGGACAGACGTTCCAGCATGGCGGGGCTGACGCCGCGCTGCTTCATCTCCTGCACCACTTCGTCCAGCAGTTTGGGCGGGATCACGTTCTTGCTGCGCAGGTAGATCACGCGCTCGATGATGAGGGTGACGGCAACCAGCGAACAGAGGATCAGCAACCAGATCGGCCAACCGGCCGCTTCGATGAGATTGAACACGCAGCAACTCCAGAAGATGAAAAAATCAAGGCGCGAACTGTAGCGCGTGATGGCGGTGCAGGGCAAGGAAAGAAGCCCGGGATACGCTAACTCTTGGAGTGCAAAGCGAATTGCGTTTTATTCACAAAAGCTGGGGATAACTTTGTGGATGAAAGGCTGGGGAGGGCATCCAAAGGCCGTACTCATGGGCTTTCCGGTTTTGTTGCGTAAAAAATATACGCATTTAAAGTTTATTTAAAACAATGACTTGTTGTAAGTCCTTGTTTTGTGGATAGGGGCGCCGGGGGCGGGGAGGCTACAGTCGCGGTGGGTGTGGATTATCTGCGTTTGTCAATATGCCATTTGGCCTATTTTTGCGATTTTTTTCATGCCAGTTGCGCGGCCAGCGTATCGCGCAAAGCATTGCGTGCCTGCGCATCGGGCAGGCTGTCGCCGTCTATCCAGAAGGTATCTTCGGCACGCGAGCCGAGGGTGTTGATCTTGGCGCTGCGCACCAGTATCCGGTGGCGCGTGAGCAGGTAGGCGATGCGTGCCAGCAAGCCAGGCCGGTCGCCGGCGACCAGCGACAGGATGTAGCGGCCTTTCTCGTCGCGCGCGATCTCCACCTGCGGCTTGATGGGGAAATGTTTGAGCTGGCGGCTCTGGCGGCCGAAGGCGGGCTCCGGCAATGCCGAGGCATCGGCGATCTGTTCGGCCAGTGCGAACTCGATGTAGTTCATCACATCGCGATAGGCTGCCTTGTCCTGATTGGCATCCATCACCAGGAAGCTGTCCAGCGCATAGCCTTGCTCGGTGGTGTGCACCTTGGCTTCCATGATGTTGTAGTTGAGGCGGGCGAAGAAATTGCAGATGCGCGCGAACAGGTAAGGCTGGTCGCGCTGATACACCAGCACCTGCAAGCCTTCGCCGATGCGCGACAGGCGTGTCTTGATGATGGGGCCTGCGACGTCGGCACGCTGGGTGAGCACGCGCGTATGCCAGGCGATCTCGTGCGCCTCGTGGCGGATGAAATACTCGTCGTCCAGCTGCGCCCAGAACGGCAGGTAGCGTTCCGGCGCGATGGCATACAGGTTGAGCGTGGCGGCCGCCTCCCGTTGCGTGGCGCCGATCTGGTCGGCGATCTTGCCGTAGTTCAGGTAATGCAGCGTGGCCTGGTACAGGTCTTCCAGCAGCTTGCCTTTCCATGCGTTCCACACCTTGGGACTGGTGCCGCGCACATCCGCCACGGTCAGCAGATAGAGCGCGGTCAGGTGGCGCTCGTCCGGGATCCCGGCGGCGAAGGCGGCGATCACATCCTGGTCGGTCAGGTCCTGCTTCTGCGCGGTGGCCGACATGCGCAGATGGTTCTGTACCAGCCACACGATGAGTTCGGTGTCTTCCGCCGAGATGCCGTGCGTATTGCAGAAACGGCGCGCATCCGCACGCCCCAGCAGTGAATGGTCGCCGCCGCGCCCCTTGGCGATGTCGTGGAACAGCGCGGAGAGGTATAGCACTTCGGGGTGCTCGAAGCCGTGGATCAGGCGGCTGCTCAGCGGGAATTCGTGCGCGTACTGTTCCAGCGTGGCACGGCGCAGGTTGCGCAACACCATCAGGATGTGTTCGTCCACGGTATAGACGTGGAACAGGTCATGCTGCATCTGGCCTACCACGCGCCCGAAGGCGGGCAGGTAGCGGCCGAGGATGTCCTGCTGGTTCATGCGACGCAGCGCATGCGTCAGGCCTTGTGGCTGGCGGAACAGTTGCATGAACAGTGCGCGATGGCGCGGTTCGCGGCGGAAGGCGGGGCCGACCAGACGCCGCGCACGCCACAGCGCGCGCAAGGTGGCTGCGGAGAAGCCGCTCAATTCCGGATGCTGTTGCAACAACAGGAAACATTCCAGGATGGCGGACGGCTCGCGCTCGAACAACTGGTCGTCGCACACTTCCAGCGTATCGTCGCGCGCCAGGAAGCGGGCGTTCAGCGGGCGCGTGGGACTGGCCGGGAACAGGCGTGTGCGCAGGGTCTGCAACAGCACGCCATTCAATTGCAGCACGGCACGCTTGGTGCGGTAGTACTGGCGCATCATGCGTTCGCTGGCACGCAGTTGCGGCGTCGCGACGAAGCCCATCTGTTCCGCCAGCGGTTGCTGGTAGTCGAACACCAGCCGGTCGTCGTGGCGGCCGCACAGTTCGTGCAGGCGGATGCGCAGGTCTTGCAGCAGACGTTGGTGGCGCATCACCTCGCGCGCTTCGGTCGCGGTGAGCAGACCGTTGTGGGCCAGCGCCTGCCAGGTATCGCCGCAGCCCGCCGCACGGGCGATCCACAGCACGTTGTGCAGGTCGCGCAGGCCACCCGGACTCTCTTTCAGGTTGGGTTCCAGATTGAAGTCGGTATCCACATGGCGCGTGTGGCGCTGTTGTTGTTCCTGCGCCTTGGCCAGATAGAACGCGCGCGGATCGAGTTGTGCATGCACCGCTTCCTGCAAGGTGGCGAACAGTAGGGCGTCGCCATCCAGCAGGCGTGCTTCCAGCAGGTTGGTCTGCACGGTGATGTCATTCGCGGCGGCCAGACACTCGGCGACCGTGCGCACGCTGTGGCCGATCTCCAGGCCCATGTCCCACCATTGGCCAACCAGCGTCTGCAAGCGTTGCTGCAAGGCTTCATCCGCGTCGTTCGGCAACAGGATCAGCAGATCGATGTCGGACTTGGGATACAGCTCGGCCCGGCCATAACCGCCCACGGCGACCAGTGCCAGGTCGTGCGGCAGCGCCGCCGTGCGCCACAGCTGGCGCAGATGTTCGTCCATCACCTGCGTGTGTTCGCGCAGGTAACGCGCCGGGTTGGGCGCTTCGAGATAACGCTGCCGCAGGGTCTGACGTGCGGCGCGCAGGCTATCGCGTAAGGCGCGGTGCGGCATCAGTCAGGGATGGGAGGGGAACCGGCGGAGAGCGTCAGCACTTCGTAGCCGGTGGCGGTGACCAGGATGGTGTGTTCCCATTGCGCGGACAGGCTGTGGTCCTTGGTCACGATGGTCCAGCCGTCGCCCAGTTGCTTGATCTCCTTGCGGCCGGCGTTGATCATCGGCTCGATGGTGAAGATCATGCCGGCTTCCAGCTTCACGCCGGTACCGGCTTTGCCGTAATGCAGCACCTGTGGCTCTTCATGGAACTTGCGGCCGATGCCGTGGCCGCAGAACTCGCGCACCACGCTGTAACCGAGTCCTTCGGCGAACTGCTGGATGGCGTGGCCGATGTCGCCCAGATGTGCGCCGGCGCGTACCTGGCGGATTCCCACCCACATCGCTTCGTGGGTCTTCTCGCACAGGCGCTTGGCCTGGATGGAAGGCTCGCCCACATAGAACATGCGGCTGGTGTCGCCGTGGAAACCGTCCTTGATCACCGTGATGTCGAGGTTGACCACGTCGCCGCTCTTCAATTTCTTCTCGCTCGGCACGCCGTGACACACCTGATGGTTGATCGAAGTGCAGATGGATTTCGGATACGGCGTGTGGCCGCCCGGCGCATAGTTGAGCGGCGCAGGGATACAGCCTTGCTCCTTCACCATGTAGTCGTGGCACAACTGATCCAGCTCATTGGTGGTGATGCCGGGCTGCACATATGGGGTGATGTAGTCCAGCACCTCGCCGGCCAAGCGTCCGGCGATGCGCATCTTTTCGATCTCGTCTGGGGTCTTGATGCTGATAGGCATGATGTTCGTTCTTGTCGCAACAGGGCGCGAGGATATTAGATAGACCGGAGCAATACAACAAAAAGGCACGCCAGCGGCGTGCCTTTTCGTGCGCGTCAGCCAGGCTTAGCGCTTGTTGCCGTTACCGCTGTTGTGGCCGCGCCCCAGCGAGAAACTGGTGCCCTGCGGACGGCGATTGCCGCCGGATTCGTTGCGGTTGCCACCGAAGTTGGCGCGATTGCCGTTGTAGTCGGCACGGTTGCCGTTCACTTCGCCGCGCGGACGGTCGTTGCCGAAACGCGTGTGCTTGTTCCCTTCGCGGCGTTGCTGGCCGCCGAACTCGTCACGCGTGAAACTGTGACGGCTGTCCGGCGCGTGATGACGCGGTGTGCCGCTGGCGTTGCGCGGACCGTTGCCATTGCGCGGGCCGTTGTTGAAACGCGGGCCACCGTTGCCGCTACGCGGACCGCCACGGCCGCCGGCCGGTGCGGGACGCGGCTTGAAGCGAGCTTCCATGCCTTCGATCTCATGCGGCTGGATGCTCTGGCCGGTGTAACGCTCGATCTTCTTCAGCGTCATCATGTCGCGGCTGCCGGCGAACGAGACGGCGATGCCGGAAGCCCCGCCACGACCGGTGCGGCCGATGCGGTGCACATAGTCCTCGGCGAACTTGGGCAGGTCGAAGTTGATGACGTGGGTCACGCCGGACACGTCGATGCCGCGCGCGGCCACGTCGGTGGCGACCAGCACGCGCAGGTTGCCGCGACGCATGTTGAGCAGCGTGCGGTTGCGCTCGCGCTGGTTCATGTCGCCGTGCAGGGCGGCGGCGGCATGGCCGGCGGCGGCCAGTTCATCGGCGATCTGGTCGGCATCGCGCTTGGTGGCGGTGAACACCACAGCCTGGTTCAGTTCCACGTCGCGCAGCAGGTGGTCGAGCAGGCGGTTCTTGTGCTGCATGTCATCCACATACACCAGGCGCTGCTCGATGTTCTCGTGCTTGGCCTTGGTGGCGGCGATGCTGATGCGCTTCGGCTCTTTCAGCAGGCGAGAAGCCAGACCGCCGACCACGCCTTCCAGCGTGGCGGAGAACAGCAGGGTCTGGCGCGTCTTGGGCGTAGCTTCGGCGATGCGCTCGACATCGTCGATGAAGCCCATGTCCAGCATGCGGTCGGCTTCGTCCAGCACCAGCATCTCCAGACGCGAGAAGTCGATGCGGCCACGCTCGATGTGGTCGATCAGGCGGCCCGGGGTGGCCACCAGGATATCCACGAAGCCGGACAGCAGCTTGTTCTGCAGCGGGTAGGGCATGCCGCCCAGGATGCTGACGGTCTTAACGCGCATGTGCTTGCCATACTTGGCGGCGGCGTCGGACACCTGCTGCGCCAGTTCGCGCGTCGGGGTCAGTACCAGCACGCGGGGGCCCTTGCTGCGCACTTCGGACTGCACCGACAGGCGTTGCAATGCGGGCAGGATGAAGGCGGCGGTCTTGCCGGTGCCGGTCTGGGCCGAGGCCATCAGGTCATGGCCGGCCAGCACTTCGGGGATGGCCTGCGCCTGGATGGGCGAGGGCGTGGTATAGCCGGCTTCCTTCACCGCCTTCAGGATGGCGGGGTGCAGCGCGAGGGCGTCGAAGGTCGGGCCGGTCTCGGCGGCTGCGGGAGTTGTTTCGATGATGTCGTTGGACACAGTGATTCCTTAAAGAAAAATACAACAGCGCGTGCATGGCATGCAGCCACACAGGGAAATTCAGTGAGGGGTGTTTCCTCAACCGGCGCAAATATCATCGTTGCTAACCGGTGAAGCAGGAAGCGGTCTTGGAACAGCGGCCGCAGGGGGTCAGGAAACGATGGACTCGTTACCGTCCGGGGACGGCAGGGCGCGCATTATACGGATAGCCGGCGGAATAGCCAGCGTTTTTTCAGTAATCAACAAAATGGTTTGTCGCGCGGCCGCGGCGGATTACACTCGCCCCATACTGTCCGGGGGGAGAGCATGAAGCGGCTGGGCTTGATCGCATGTGTCTTGGTTTTGCTGGCTTGCGAACGGCAGTCAGCCGACTATCAGCCGGAGTTCAGTCCGCCGCCCGCCGGCCTCGCGCATGAATACGTGGTCGGCATCCATCCCCTGCACAATCCCAAACGGCTGGCCGAAGTCTACGGCCCGGTGATCGACCATCTCAACGCCAGCATCCCGCAGGCGCGCTTCCGCCTGGAAGCTTCACGCAACTACGAGGATTTCGACAGGAAGTTGTTCAGCGGCTATTTCGATTTCGCCATGCCCAATCCTTACCAGACCGTGCGTTCCCTGCATCACGGCTATCGAGTGTTCGGCAAGATGGGCGACGACGAACTGTTCCGCGGCATCATCCTGGTGCGCAAGGACAGCGGCATCGAAAAAGTGAGCGACCTCAAGGGCAAGAAAGTCTCCTATCCCGCGTTATTGGCATTGGCCGCGACCATGATGCCGCAGTACTACCTGCATACCCATGGGCTGGATGTGAACCGCGATATCGAGAATCTTTATGTCGGCTCGCAGGAATCGTCCATCCTCAACGTGCTGCGCGGACATGTGGCGGCCGGCGCGACCTGGCCTGTACCGTGGCAGACCTTCCAGCAGGAGCATCCCGAGCAGGCAGCGCAACTCGAGGTGAAGTGGCAGACCGGAATTCTGCCCAACAACGCTTGGGTGGTGCGCCAGGATATCCCGCCGCAACTGGCGCAGGCGGTGGGGCGGGCATTGGTTGCCTTGAGCGATACGCCGCAAGGGCAAGCCATGGTCGCCCGGCTGGGCATCACCCGTTTTGAGATCGCCGACGATCTGCGCTATCAGCCGGTGCTGGATTTCCTGACGCAGTTCTCGCAGCAGGTGCGTCACATCGAGTATTGACGATATGAGCGACCTTTACTCCCGTTTCGCATTCTGGCGCGGCTCCATCCGCCGGCAACTGGTGCTGGGCTTCGCCTTGTCCGCACTGGCGATGATGGTGATCTTCGGCATGCTGGTGCTGGAGCAGCAGCGTGTCGCGCATTATCAGACGGCGGATGAGCGTGCGGCCTCGCTGGCACATGCGCTGGCCATCAGCAGCACCTCCTGGGCGCTGGCCAACGATCTGGCCGGTTTGCAGGAAGTGGTGCAAGGCTTCGCGCGCACCAGCGATATGCAGCGTGCCTATTTCCTCAATCCGCAAGGCGAGGTGCTGGCTTCCACCAATCCGGCGGAGATCGGTTTCTACGTTACCGATGCACTGAGCCGTTCGATGCTGGGATCGCAGGTGCAAGACCAGTTGGTGCTGTTGGATACGCGCAACCAGATCGTGATCGCGCACCCGGTGTTTCTGGGCGGGCGCTTGCTGGGTTGGGTGCGCGTGGAGATGTCACGCGACACGGTGAACGCCAGTCTGGCCGAGCTTACCCGCTACTGGCTGTGGTTCGGCCTGCTGCTGGTGGCGGTGGTGTCCATGGTCGCGCTGCTGCTGGCGAAACGCCTGACGCAAGGTTTGCAGCAGTTGATGCAGGTGACTGCGGCCGTGGAGCAAGGCTGGGGCAAGCAGCGCGCCGACATCCGGCGTGCCGACGAGATCGGTCGCCTCGGCCGCCACATCGACCGCATGCTGGATGCGCTGGATGCGCAGCAGCGCATCATCCGCGAGAGCGAAGCCAAATACCGTTTCCTTGCCGACAACATCTCCGATGTCATCTGGGTCTACAACCTGGCGCAGGCACGCTGGGAATTCGTGAGTCCGTCGGTACAGAAGTTGCGCGGCCATTCGGTGGACGAGGCGATGGCCCAGTCCTTGCAGCAGGTGCTGGCGCCGGAATCGTGGACGCGCATCGAGCAACTCATCGCGCAACGGCACGACGACTTCCAGGCCGGGCGTGACGGCACCCATGTCTATACCGACGAGGTGGAGCAACAGCGGCGCGACGGCTCCACGGTGTGGACCGAGGTGACCACCCATTTCGCGCGCAACGACAAGGGCGAACCTCTCCTGCTCGGTGTCACGCGCGACATCAGCGAGCGGCGCAAGGCCGAGGAGCAGATCCGCAATCTGGCCTTCTACGACCCGCTCACGCACTTGCCCAACCGGCGCTTGCTGCTGGATCGCTTCGACCAGGTGGTGGCCGCCTGCAAGCGCAGCCAGCGTCATGCCGCGCTGATGTTCATCGATCTGGACAACTTCAAGCCGCTCAACGACGCGCACGGGCATGACGTGGGCGACCTGCTGTTGGTCGAAGTGGCGCGGCGCATCCAGTCCTGCGTGCGCCAGATGGACACCGTGGCGCGTTTCGGCGGCGACGAGTTCGTGGTCATGCTGTACGAATTGAGCGAGGAGCATGCGGCTTCGGCGCAGCGCGCCATGCAGGTCGCCGAGAAGATCCGCCATGCATTGGGGGAGCCTTATCATTTGCAGGTGACGCATGAGGACGGCACGGCCCCCTATGGGGTGGAGCATCGTTGCACTGCCAGCATCGGCGTGGTGCTGTTCGACCAGCGCTGCAAATCGCGCGAAGACCTGCTGCGCCTGGCCGACGAGGCCATGTACCAGGCCAAGGAGGCCGGACGCAACCAGGTGCGTTTCTTCGATGCGCCACCGTCCGCACATTCCGACTCTTGAAATCCGCATCGGGCGTCCCCACCTGCCGCCTCACGATTTTCTGTTCAACCCATCTTCAACGGAGAAAACATGAGCGACAGCACCACCGTCAACCGCGAAACCATGGGCTTCCAGACCGAGGTCAAGCAGCTTCTGCAACTGATGATCCACTCGCTGTATTCCAACCGCGAGATCTTCCTGCGCGAGCTGGTCTCCAACGCCTCCGACGCCTGCGACAAGCTGCGTTTCGAAGCGCTGCACAACGATGCCCTGTATGAGAACGATTCCGACCTCGCCATCCGCATCAGCTTCGACAAGGACGCACGCACGCTGACCATCGCCGACAACGGCATCGGCATGAACCGCGACGAGGTCATCAACAACCTCGGCACCATCGCCAAGTCCGGCACGCGCGAGTTCTTCAGCAAGCTCTCCGGCGACCAGAAAAAAGACGCCCACCTGATCGGCCAGTTCGGCGTCGGCTTCTATTCCGCCTTCATCGTGGCGGAGAAGGTGGTCGTGGTCACTCGCCGTGCGGGCGAGCAGGCCGACCAGGGCGTGCGCTGGGAATCGGACGGCGGCGGCGAGTTCGCCATCGAGATGGTGCAAAAGGCGACACGTGGTACCGAGATCACCCTGCACCTGCGCGCAGACCAGGACGACCTGCTGGCCGGTTACAAACTGCGCGAGATCGTGAAGAAGTATTCCAACCACATCGTGCAGCCCATCGTGATGAAGAAGGAAGAATGGAAGGACGGCGGTTACGTCGCTACCGACGAGGACGAGACCGTCAACCAGGCCACCGCGCTGTGGACCAAATCCAAGAGCGAGATCAGCGACGAGCAATATCAGGAGTTCTACAAGCACGTCGGCCACGACTACGACGAACCGCTGGCCTGGAGCCATGCGCGCGTCGAAGGCCGTCAGGAATACACGCAACTGCTGTACATCCCCAAACATGCCCCGTTCGATATGTGGGACCGCAACGCGCGCCACGGTATCAAGCTCTATGTGCGCCGCGTGTTCATCATGGACGACGCCGAACAACTGATGCCGCTGTATCTACGCTTCGTGCGCGGGGTGGTCGATTCCGCCGACCTGCCGCTCAACGTCTCGCGCGAGATCCTGCAAGAGTCCAAGGACATCGAAGCCATCCGCAAGGGCTGCACCAGCAAGGTGCTGGCACTGCTGGCCGACATGGCCGAGAAGGAACCGGAGAAATACGCCACCTTCTGGGGCGAGTTCGGCAAGGTGCTGAAAGAGGGCGTGGGCGAAGACTTCGCCAACAAGGACAAGATCGCCGGCCTGCTGCGTTTCGCCTCCACCAAGACCGATACCAAGGACGAGACCGTCTCGCTCAAGGACTACATCGCGCGCATGAAGGACGGCCAGGACAAGATCTACTACGTCACCGCCGAAACCTTCAACGCCGCCAAGAACAGCCCGCACCTCGAAGTGTTCCGCAAGAAAGGCATCGAAGTGCTGCTGATGTCCGACCGTGTCGATGAATGGGCGCTGAGCTACCTGACCGAGTTCGACGGCAAGCCACTGGTCTCCGTCGCCAAGGGCGGCCTTGACCTGGGCGCGCTGGCCGACGAAGCCGAGAAGAAGGAACAGGAGAAGCAGGCCGACGAACTCAAGCCGCTGCTGGAAAAGATCAAGACCAGCCTGGCCGACCGCGTGAAGGAAGTTCGCGTCACGCACCGCCTCACTGACTCACCCGCCTGCCTGGTCGCCGACGAGAACGACATGAGCGCCAACCTCGCGCGCATGCTCAAAGCCGCCGGCCAGAACGCCCCAGTCTCGCAGCCCATCCTCGAGATCAACCCCGGCCACCCGGTGGTGACGCGCCTGCAAGCCGAGGAGAAGCACTTCGACGACTGGGCCGCCGTGCTGTTCGAGCAAGCCCTGCTGGCCGAAGGCGGGCAACTCGACGATCCCGCGACCTTCGTTAAGCGCGTGAACCAGTTGATGCTGGAGATGGGGAAGTAAGCGGTTGGTAGTTGGTGGTAAGCATAACGGGCACCTTCGGGCGCCCGTTTTTCATGGCTGCTTGGCGGCCATTGTGGCCATTTCAAGGCAACTTCAAATGCGTCAGGTTTACGTTAGCAACCAGACATGCAACGTAGAGCTAACCGGCGCTGCGCGGCCTTATCGCGCAGTGTCTAGCGACCGAAGGGAGCGAGGTTGAGCGCCATGTTAGACGGTTGACGAATAGACATCATGAAGTGTCATTCCCCTGAATTTCATACCTCTCAAGACCGAGGGTGTCCGGAATTTCGTGTAAACGGAGTTTCTCTACTGCTGCGACATCCGCTCCTCGAACTGGATGGGAAAGTCGCGCTTTGGCAAAAACTCATGATGATGTTGCGAGTTTAATAAACACTAATTCTTCTGACGAAGAAAATCTTTATATAGCTTCAAGTCGATAGCTAGAGCCATTGCGGACGTTACTTTGCCAGTACTTGGTTCGTTTTGTGTAAATGCCGTAAAGGTAATTAGTCTTTTCGGGTCTTCGATTAATTTTCCATCAGACAAGAACTTAAATTTCAACCGATTGGTGAAAGGAGCGCTTTTCTCAAAGTTTAGCTCTCTGAAGAAATGCCCTTTTACCCCCCCCACTTCAATCTCCGCTCCAAACTTATCAGAGAATCGTTGAAGCATATCGATAAGGTCGGTGATATTGGAAAGATCTACTCGGTCGTGATAGACACGCCATACTTGGTGAACCGAGAGCTGAAGTCCATTACGTTGCCCCACAACTAGCAACGTATAACTTTTGAGAGGAAATTTATTCTCAAAGTTTTTTGCAAACAACGAAATTAGAAATGGTTGTTCGGGGGAAGAAGGTGTTCCATAGTGCTGTTCCTGATCTGGAGACTTCACCGTGCTCAATATATTCAACTCTTCGGAAGCATAGTTCTTCCCATAAATTTCTTTGACCTGGTCGATCACAGAAACTTCAAAGAGATCGGAAGGGATATATCCTTTTGCAGCCATGCTAGAAAGCACGCTCTTTTCGTCAATAGCACCGATGAGCTTATCGCTTTCTATATCCAACTGTTCGGCTATGCGATCTATAGAACCTTCGGATTGATCATTTGAGGTGATTTGAAGTTTGCTCCGAATTTCGGACAATAGTGTCTCTCTGATGCGCTCTTCGTCTGGAATTCTTGCGATGCTGGCAGGATTTCCATAATCCGTAATAGCAAGCGCCGTGCGCGCCAAAATGCCGGCGGCTGTCTTGTGGTCGAATTTTGAAATTACCGAGATCATTGCTGAGTCACCTCTCAATGATGTCAAATTCTTGCTGCATCAAGTCCACTATCTGCAATTCTGGGCCGTAAGCGGCGCGATGCTTATTAGCTACACTTTTCAATCTATCAGCAGCCTCAATTGGGGCTTTGGGTATTACGTATAGCACCGGCCGCCAAATCCGCCAACTGGGTGACCTAACTGTAGAAACGATTTCGTTATGTTGCTCAGCAGTAATCAAAGAATCTGCCAACCAGTTTTTTGCAAGGCGGCAGAACGTCCCTTTGTATCGCTTAATTAATGAGCTGTGCCTATCCTCCCTGTAGCAATCGCCATGCAAGGCATCGTAGATACCTTTGGGGCTTGAGCTGGGGGCTATGGCTGATTGGGCCGATCCCGGTGGGGCGGTAGATGGGTCATAGTACTCACTGCACCACACAAAATGCTTCCCATCTAAATACCGCATCGATATTTCATGAGCCACCCAAGGATTTGCCGAATAGAGTACGGGGCCTGCCATTGTTAGTAATTCCATGAATCCATAATATTATTAAGACGTGGTATGCGACTGCTGGCTGAACGGAATATACATAATTAACCGATAAATAGCAGTATTCATGTTATTTAAAATGGGTATGCTTTTGAAATACAGCAGAGTGGAAACGTCTCAAGGAATATATATTACTGGGCAGATTTCCTAGAGTTCGCCAGTTGTTGGGAGATGGCTTTGTTCCCAAAAGAAACATTCGCTTGAAAATGCTGGATGCCAGCTACTCGGCCGTTGCCGTCTGTCGTCGCCCGCGATTTGAACGGCTGCTGCTGCGTGGAATGCTGCCTGCACATTAGCGACACGTGCATTGGGCACTTAGCACTTGCCACGTGCCGGATTTTGCAGTTTGTGCTACCACTGCATACTTCTTGGTAAATTGCTTTGCTGATATGCGACAAATGGTACAAGCGCGCTTATTGCGTCCCAATCCTAGGTAAGCCGCGCCAGGGCGCTTCGTGCTTCTACCATCGCTACGAACCCAGGTGACAGTGCTATACGCTGTCGGTGCCGCTCTTGCCACCTCCAGATATGCATTAGCATTTGCCTCTGAACCGTGGTGCGGCGCCGTCGCCAGTGCGCCAAGAAGCTCGGAGTTGGATGGGAGTTGCACATTGGCAAGATCGGAATCCGCGTTAAATAGCACCCCCGGGTGCTGTTCCATGGGCGGTGACCAGAATACTAGGCTTTCCTTATTCGACACAGAAAGTGATAACAAGTAAAGGAGTGTTCCCGCTGGTCGAACTCTGACCGTTGCAATCTCCTTGGCGTTAAGAGGGCGAAGGTAACTATTTCCCCCTGATGGAGAGTTAGTATCGTATTCGAACCATCGGACTGGAATACCGCGGTGGAAGGCCGCTTGAGCAATTGCACGGATCCGACTCGCAGCTTCGATAGCGGACCATAAGAGCTGAATCTCCGCCTCATCAAAATGATGTACGTAATACGGATAGACCAAGCGATTTATCCAATGCAGTAATGAAACAGAATCCCACGGGACTGACATCTCGAGCAGTTCGACAAGCTGTGCAGACCACCCGTCCTCATAAAGACCGCTCGTCTCCCTCTTATCATCAGCATTCAGTTCTGACAGCGCCTTTCTTTCCTCGAAGTACGTCTCAAGTGTGGGCGCTTCAGGATTGAGACTGTCATCCTTGTATTGACGTCTGTCATCTAGGATATTCTCCGCTAACTCGGTAAGAACGCTGTGAAACGGTCCAAGAATGTCGGGCAGCACCCCGATCCATGATCCTGGAAGCCATACCTCATCACAAGATAATCCAGCCTTTAAGAAACCTAATATACCGTTAGCATGGTCAGCATCGTTGTGCGTGCAGACCACCACGTTCACGTTGTCACTCTTAATCGTGTTTAAGAACAAGGTGGGGAACCCCGCCTCATCGAGACCGCCATCAATCAAAATTGAGTAGTCATTTCTATTCAAATAAAAGGCATCACCAAGTGAAACAGGAATTGCGACAAATTGGCTCATATTTTCTTCGTCTATTCATAATGTTCGTCATGTTCGCAACTATTGAATCGCCCTCGATTTGCTAGACACTTTCCAAGCTAAGTTGAGGTGTCTGCAATGGACAACAAAGTTGCCTTCTCGGGAGGCTATCCAGGTGGTCTGCTATGGCGGAATAACCGACCTGCCTCTCACCGATAACTGAACCTTGCCGCATGCAGATCCACTTGGTTCTTGCACTCGAGTCTGCGCAGATGTGATTGCGTGGTGGCGCAATCCTGGGGGAGTTGCAGTTTGGCCATCCAGGCTTCGAAGGCGGCTTTTCTGTTGCGCTCTTCGTTCCAGTGTTGGAGTTTGTCGTTCGCGGCTTGCAGGTGTTCTTGCGGTTTGGTCAGTAGTTCTGGGCGATTGGCCCAGATCATCAGGGTGACCATCACGGCGAGTACGGCGAAGCTCAGGCCCAGGTATTTCATCTGATTGTGTCTCCGGTTGTCTGTGGCATCGGGATGCCAGGGGCGCACCTTAAACATTTCTGATGGCAGGGGAAATATGCCGAAAGGCCTATATATTTTTCTGAAAGTTATAGATGGAAGCACTGATACGGTGTGACGCGTATCGTTTCGCGCAAGCAGGATTGCCGCTTGCGGGGGAATGACGAGGTTGTTTGCTGCGGTGAGTCTTCAGGCGAGCGCGATGCGATCCAGATAGCGGGCGCGATAAAGCAGGCGGGGATGTTGCGGGTCGTCGGTGAAGGCGCTGCGGTCGTGCAGCACGTTGTTGCAAAGCAGGCCCATGCCGGGTTGCAGGCGGGCACTGAAGACGTGTGGGACGTCGGAGGCGAGCAAGGCTTCCAAGGCGGCGACGGCAGCTTTGGTCGCTGCGTCGTCTTTCCATTCGATGCTGCGCGTGCGGGCGGTGTAGCGCATGTGCAGATTGCCATCCTTGTCCACCGAGAACACCGGGCCGCTCTGTGCGGCGCGCACGCCGTCGGTATCGTCCACGCGTGCGGGGATGGTCATCACGTCCGGCTGCATCAGCGCTTCGATGTGCGCCGGGTCTTGCTCGCGCAGCAGCAGGTAGCACAGCTCGTGGTCCATCAGACGGTTGTCGCCGCCGCTGGCGGCATCGCGCACGCAGTGCAGCACCATGGCGCGGATCTGCCGCTCGGGCGGGTTGTAGTAGCCGTCGGTGTGCCACTTGATGGGTTTGTCGGTGTAGGGGATGTAGTGCTGGCGGGTGCCGGTGTCGACCACGCGGATGGAGGAGACGCCGTCTTCGCCGGCCAGCCAGTTGGCATCGAGGTGATCGAGTCCGAACTGGGTGCCGAGTTTGCGCAACAGGTCGCTGTCTTCGTCCAGCACGGGGCTGGTGTAGATCGCCATGTTGCAGCGCTGGATGCGTTCGTTGAGGGCGTCGCGTTCGGCTTGCGTCAGGTCGCGCGGGTCGCGCACTTCGACGATGAGGTCTGCCGTGCGTTGCGGGGCGCTGGCCAGTTTGGCGTCGCGCCAGCGCTGGAAGGTGCCGTCATCGGCGAGGTCGAAGGGGGAGAGCATGCTCATCGAGGTTTCTGGAGATCATGATCGTGCTTTCCCTCATCCCAACCCTTCTCCCGGGGGGAGAAGGGCTTTGGTATCCCGCTTTCGAGAAGCGAGAGATGAGTAGAGGGTAGCGACATTCTTGTCACGCGCTCAGTCTCCGCTGGTGCCGCTGCGGCGGCGTGCCGGTCGCGGTTCTTCTTCCCACAGGCCGCGCAGCGTCTTTTCCACCAGCTTGATGGATTCGGGGGCCTCGTAGCTGATCATCGGGTCGATGATCCACTTGGCATCCTCTTCGCTCAGGATCTGGCTGATGCACCAGGCGAGGTAGCGATAGAAGCCGTAGTCCGGGCCGTTCTCGTCGTAATCGAAATCGGCATATTCACCGGCGCGCTGGTTGACCAGGTCGATGAAGGCTTGCTTGCAGGCTTTGATGTCCTGATCGAGCAGGCGGCTGCGGTTCTCGGCGTAGGTCTCGCCGGTGCGGTTGGCGAGGTTGCCGGTGAAGATCTGGCGTTCTTCGGCATCCAGCTTGCGATAGGCGATGCGGTCGGCGGCGAGGATGAGGAACACCAGGTATTCGGCGAGGAAGTCGAGGAACTGCGGACCGGTCTCGACGGTGAAATCGAATTTGCGCGTGTTGCGCA
>JAJZSA010000050.1 GCA_021822115.1 Pseudomonadota bacterium | reverse complement strand
ACTGCATCCAGCAATTCGCCGCGTTCATCTTCCGGGCAAGCGACGCGGAACTCGCGGTCGAGGATGTTCACATCGAGGAAACTGGTCTTCACGTCGCTCATGTTGTTTCGGCGGGGAGTTGGTCGATGATGCGTTCCAGACGTTGTGCCGCCTGTTCGATCTTGTCCTGACGCTTGCGCTGCTCGTTCAGTGCAGTGGCGACATGCTGGCGCAATTGCTGGTTCTCAGCGCGCAGGCGCTGGTTGAGCTGCAACAGTTGTTGCAGTTTCTGTTCGAGGGCATCCAGTTCGCTTTGCATGGGGCGCACTATAGTTTTGGAATCCCTGATAAGTCAATCGCTAACGTGGTGTTGTGCAAGTATTTTGGAGTCGGTGGCAGAGGGCTGCTACAATCGGCCCCGCTTGAGGTGCTGCAGTGATGGAACATCCTGCAGTTAAACGGGAAACAGGTGTGACACCTGTGCTGCCCCCGCAACGGTAAGTGAGTGCGGATCCACCAATCAGCCACTGTGCGTCAGCATGGGAAGGCGGCGGATCAAGACTCGCGAGCCCGGATACCGGCCTTGGGCGAGGTTCAGGAAATGCGCGGGTGGCGCATGGACGGTGTCTAGCTCATCGCCCTTCGGCATTTCCTGATTGTGTTCAATGTTCCAACGGGGACGCTTGGAACTCCACTCAGGAAACTCAATGAAACAACATCTCCCCCTTATCGTGCTGCTGGGCGCATTGCCGCATTTGGCGCAGGCCGCAGACGCCACGCTGGACGAAGTGGTCGTCACGGCAACGCGCACGGAACAGGCCGCGCAGGATACCTTGGCGGCGGTCACCATCATCACGCGCCAGGATATCGAGCGGCGGCAGGCACAATCCGTGACGGACATCTTGCGCGGTGTGCCCGGGCTGACGCTCACCAATAACGGCGGTCGCGGCAAAGCGACCTCGGTGTTCCTGCGCGGCAGCAATGCCGACCATGTACTGGTGCTGGTGGATGGCATCAAGATCGGTTCTGCCACTTCTGGATTGGCCGCGTTCCAGGACATCCCGCTCGCCCAGGTCGAACGGATCGAGATCGTGCGCGGGCCGCGCGCCAGCTTGTACGGTTCGGATGCCATCGGCGGCGTGATCCAGATCTTCACGCGCAAATCGCACGGCGCGCCCGCAGCATCGGCCAGTTTCACCGCCGGCAGTTACGGCAGCTATGACAGCGACGCCGGCTTGAGCGGTGGCGGCGACCGCGGTTGGTACAACGCGCGTCTCAGTCAGCAGAACAGCAAGGGTTTCAATGCTTGTCGCGGCAGCACCACGGCCGGCTGTTATGTGATCGAACCGGACCGGGATGGTTACCACAACACGGCCTTGGGGCTGGACGGCGGCTATCGTCTGCAGGATGGCGTAACGGCCGGCTTCCAGTTCCTGCGTGCCGACAGCGGCGTGCAGACCGATGGCAGTGCCTATGCTGGCAACCAGAGTCGCAACCAGCAACAGGTGCTGGGCGGTACGTTGGCATGGCAAGCGCTCGCCGGCTGGAACACCTCGTTGCGTGCCGGGCGGGCCAATGACGATGGCGACATCTACCACAACGGGACTTACATCTCGCGCTACAACACCACGCGTGACACGGTGTCCTGGCAGAACGACGTCGCGCTCGATGAGCACCAGTTGGGTACTTTAGGTTTCGATTACCAGTATGACCACATCGATGCCTTGCCCAAGGTCAGCGCCCCCGCGAACGTCTATACGCGCACCGCGCGCCGCAACCAGGCGGTCTATGCCCAGTACCAGGGGGACTTCGGTGCGCATAGCCTGCAACTGAATGCACGGCATGACGACAACCAGCAATTCGGCGGGCATGCTACCGGTGGCCTGGGCTACGGCTATTGTCTGGATGAGTCGCTGCGCTTGATGGCCAGCTATGGCACGGCTTTCAAGGCGCCGACCTTCAACCAGCTGTATTACCCGGGTTTTGGCTCTGCCACGCTGCGCCCGGAGTTGTCGCGCAGCCTGGAAGTCGGCCTGTCGGCACAGTCCGCCACACGCCGCTGGTCGCTCAACGCCTACCGCACCGACATCACCGACCTGATCGGTTACGACACCACCTATACGCCGGTCAACATTGATACCGCACGGCTCACCGGACTGGAAGCGCAGTACCACGTCAATCTGGAGCCATGGGAATTCGATGCGACGCTGACCTGGCAGGACCCCAAGCAAACCTCCGGCAGCAATCGGGGAAAATTGCTCAACCGCCGCGCGCAACAGGCGATGCGCCTGGAAGTGGCGCGCGCCATCGGCGACTATCGCATCGCCGGTGCGCTCTATGCCGAGGGCGCGCGTTACGACGACTTGGCCAATTCGGCCAACAAGCGCCTGGGCGGCTACGGTCTGCTGGAGATGCGCATGGAATACCGTCTGACCAAGGCCTGGCAGTTGAAAGCCCGCGTGGACAACCTGTTAGACAAAAAATACGAGACGGCGCAGTACTTCAACCAACCCGGGCGCGCGGTATACTTCACGCTCGCATACCAGCAGTGACATCGGATTTTCCAAGGAGAACGACATGAAGACATTTACCCAACGACCAGCATGGATCGCCGCAGGCCTGATCGCATTGATGGCCGCGACACGCATGCACACCCATTTCGGTTCTGCGTTGAACCTGCCCGATGCCTCGCTGGCGGTGTTCCTGCTGGCCGGCGTGTTCATCGCCAGCCCACTGCTGTTCGCGGCGCTGCTGCTCGAAGCGGGCGTGCTTGACTACCTCGCCATCACCCAGTTCGGCGTGAGCGATTACTGCATCAGCCCGGCCTACGGTTTCCTGATCCCGACCTACGGTGTGTTGTGGTACGCGGGCCGTTACTATGCGCGCCAGCATCAAGCCAGTTTGCGCAGCCTAGCGTTGTTCGCGGGCCTGTCCTTCGTGGCGCTCAATGTGGCCTTCCTCATCTCCAACGGCGCGTTCTACCTGTTCTCCGGCCGCTTCCCCGAGACCAGCGTGGCGGAATATGCGGCACGCGTAGCGCAGTACTACCAGCCGTATCTGTCCAGCGCGCTGGTGTATCTGGTGCCGGCCGTGCTGGCGTATGCCGCGTTCGCAGCGCGTAGCGGCAGCGCGCACGCCCAGGCACGCTGATCCCGATGACCGAGCGCACTGCGCAGCATCAGCAGCGCATGGCGCGCAAGAAGGCGGTGGTCGATGCGGCCATCGCGGCGGCGGATCAGGATAAAGGTCTGCTGCTGATCCTGACCGGTAACGGCAAGGGTAAATCCAGTTCCGCTTTCGGCATGGTGGCGCGCACCTTGGGCTATGGCCTGACGTGCGGCGTGGTGCAGTTCCTCAAGGGGCGCAGCGATACCGGCGAAGAGCGTTTCCTCGGCAGCCAGCCCGGTGTGCAATGGCATGTCACCGGCGATGGCTTCACCTGGGAGACGCAGGATCGCGAGCGTGACGTCGCCACCGCGCAACGCGGCTGGGCCATCGCTCAAACCTTGTTGCGCGATGCCTCGCTGCACCTGGTGGTGCTGGATGAGCTGACCTACCTGCTGAACTATGGTTATCTCGATGCGCAGCAAGTGTGTGCCGACCTGGCTGCACGGCCACCCATGCAGCATGTCGTCATCACCGGTCGCGCCGCGCCGCAATGCCTGCTCGACCTGGCCGATACCGTGAGCGAGATCCGCGACGTCAAGCACGCCTTCCGCGCCGGGGTGCGCGCCCAGCCGGGCATCGATCTGTAATGGCTTCCCTGTCTTCCTGGCACCTTCCGCTCATCATGCTGGGGGCGCTGCTGCTCGACCGCGTGTTGGGCGAGCCGCGCCGCTGGCATCCGCTGGTCGGCTTCGGTCGTTACGCCCTGTGGCTGGAGCGGCGCTTGAATGTCGGCGCTTCGCGTGCGCGCGGTGTGCTGGCCTGGTTGCTGGCCATCGCGCCGTTCCTGCTGCCGCTGTACTGGCTGGTGCAACTGCCGGTGCTGCAATATCTGATCGAGGTGCTCGTGCTGTATTTCGCGCTCGGATTACAGAGCCTGCGCGAACATGCGCAACGCATCGAACTTGCATTGCGTGCGAACGATCTGCACGCGGCCAGACAGCGCGTGGGCGAGATCGTCAGTCGCGACACGGCCGCGATGCAAGCGCCGGACGTGGCGCGCGCCGGGGTCGAATCGGTGCTGGAGAACGGCAACGATGCGGTGTTCGGCGCGCTGTTCTGGTTCGTGCTGCTGGGGGCACCGGGCGCCTTGCTGTATCGATTGGCCAACACGCTGGACGCGATGTGGGGCTACCGCACGCCACGTTATCTGCATTTCGGCTGGGCCGCAGCGCGGCTGGACGATGTGCTGAACTTCATCCCGGCGCGGCTCACCGCCGCGAGCTATGCCGTGCTCGGCCATGCGCGCAGCGCCTGGCAGTGCTGGCGGCAACAAGCGCCACACTGGGATAGCCCGAATGCCGGGCCGGTGATGGCGAGCGGGGCCGGCAGCCTGCGCGTGCAACTGGGTGGTGCGGCGGATTACCACGGTGCGCTGGAGCAGCGTCCGCTGCTTGGATTGGGGGCCGTCCCCGGTGCCGCCGACATCGGTCGCGCCGTCACCTTGGTGCAGCGCGGCGTGTGGCTGTGGTTCGCGCTGCTGTGTCTCGGAGTGCTATTGCATGCTTGAGCACGGCGGCAGATTGCGCGCGGCGGCCACGCGCTACGGCATTCCCGAAGCGGACTGGCTGGATCTTTCCACCGGCATCAATCCCGCGGGCTGGCCGGTGCCGTCGGTACCGGCCGAGGCCTGGCAGCGTTTGCCGCAGGACGACGATGGCTTGCTGGCGGCAGCGCAGGCGTATTACGGCACGTCGCAGTTGTTGCCGGTCGCCGGTTCGCAGGCGGCGATCCAGACCCTGCCGCGTTTGCGGGCGCCGTCCACTGTCGCACTCGTGGCGCCGTGCTATGCCGAGCATGCCCATGCCTGGCAGCAACAGGGGCATCAGGTAACCGCCGTGCCTGCCAGTGAGATATTGCAGTCGTCGGCGCAGGTGGTGGTCATCGTCAATCCCAACAATCCCAGCGGCGATCTGTTTTCGCGTGCCGACCTGCTGACGCTGCATGCCCGACTTGCGGCACGCGGCGGCTGGCTGGTGGTGGACGAAGCGTTCATGGATGCCGCGCCGCAACATAGTCTGGCCGCAGATTGCCCGCGCCCGGGGCTCATCGTGCTGCGCTCGCTGGGCAAGTTCTTCGGTCTGGCCGGAGCGCGCGTCGGTTTCCTGCTGGCCACGGACGAAGTGCTGGTGCCGCTCGCCGAAGCGCTTGGCCCGTGGCCCATCGCAGCACCGTCGCGTTACGTCGCGATGCACGCGCTGCGCGACAGCGCCTGGCAGCAGACGATGCGCAGCCGTTTGCCGCAAGCCGCGCAGCGTCTGCGCGCGTTGCTGCATGCGCATGGCCTGTCGCCGGACGGCGGCTGCGCCTTGTTCCAATGGGTACGCAGCGCTGCCGCGGCTGAACTGCACGCGCGTCTGGCACGGCAAGGTGTGCTGACGCGTGTGTTCGAGGCGCCGCCCAGCCTGCGCTTCGGCTTGCCGCGCGACGAAGCGCAATGGGCGCATCTGGCGCGTGCGCTGGCAGAGGTGACAAGATGAGCGGCGTGACCTTGATGGTGCAAGGCACCACTTCCGATGCGGGCAAGAGCACGGTGGTCGCCGGCTTGTGTCGCGTGTTCAAGCGGCGCGGCGTGCGCGTGGTGCCGTTCAAGCCGCAGAACATGGCGCTCAACAGTGCGGTGACGGCTGACGGCGGCGAGATCGGCCGCGCGCAGGCGGTGCAGGCGCAGGCCGCCGGACTGGCGCCGCACACCGACATGAATCCCGTACTGCTCAAGCCAAACAGCGACACCGGCGCACAGGTCATCATCCATGGCCGCGCCATCGCCAACATGGAAGCGGCCGCGTATCACGATTACAAGCGCGTGGCGATGCAGGCGGTGCTGGCGTCGCACCAGCGTCTCGCGGCGCAATACGAGGCCGTGGTGGTGGAAGGTGCGGGCAGTCCCGCCGAGATCAACCTGCGCGCGGGCGACATCGCCAACATGGGCTTCGCCGAAGCCGTGGATTGCCCGGTGCTGCTGGTGGCCGACATCGATCGCGGCGGCGTGTTCGCGCATCTGGTCGGTACGCTGGCACTGCTTGCCGAAAGCGAACGTGCGCGCGTGCGCGGCTTCATCATCAACCGCTTCCGGGGCGACATCGCCTTGCTGCAAGATGGTCTCGACTGGCTGGAACAACACACCGGCAAACCGGTGCTGGGGGTGCTGCCCTACCTGCACGGCCTGCACCTGGAAGCAGAGGATGCGTTGCCAACTCAAGCGCGCATGACTGCCAGCGCAGACCAGCTGCGTATCGTCATCCCGGCGCTGCCGCACATCAGCAACCACACCGACTTCGATCCGCTGCGCTTGCATCCGCAGGTGGCGCTGCATTGGGTCGCACCGGACGAGGCGCCGCCGCCAGCCGACCTGGTCATCCTGCCCGGCAGCAAGAATGTGCGCAGCGATCTGCAATGGTTGCGTGCGCAAGGCTGGGCGGATTATCTGCAACGCCACCTGCGCTACGGCGGCAAACTGCTGGGCATCTGCGGCGGCTTGCAGATGCTGGGGCACGCCATCCACGATCCGCGCGGCATCGAAGGGCCATCGGGCAGCAGCGCGGGGCTGGGCTATCTCGATCTGGAGACCACGCTGCAAGCGGACAAACAATTGCATAACGTGCAGGGTGCACTGGCGCAGTCCGGCGCTGTCGTGAGCGGTTACGAGATCCATGCCGGTATCAGTCGTGGTGCGGCCTTGCAACGCCCCTTCGCGCATCTGGACGATGGCCGTGACGATGGCGCGATCTCGGCGGACGGGCAGGTGATGGCGACCTATCTGCATGGCGTGTTCGAGTCGCCTGCGGCGTGTACGGCATTGCTGGCCTGGGCCGGCGTGCAGGCGCCGCAACACATCGATTACCACGCCTTGCGCGAACGCCACATCGAGCGGCTGGCCGATGCGCTGGAGCAACATCTCGACATGCCGTACATCCTGCGTTTGCTGGAGGAAGCCAGATGAAACAACTGATCCTGGGTGGCGTGCGCTCCGGCAAGAGTCGACTGGCCGAACAACAGGCGCAGGCGAGCGGCTTGCCGGTCACCTATATCGCCACGGCGACGGCACAAGACGAGGAGATGCGTGCGCGCATCGCCCATCATCAGGCGCAACGTCCGCCACACTGGCAGCTGGTGGAAGAACCGCTGGCACTGGCCGCGACCCTGCAACAACACGCGGCGCCGGAGCGCTGCCTGCTGGTCGATTGCCTCACCTTGTGGCTCACCAACCTGTTGTGTCTGGAAGACGAAGTGCGCTTGCGGCAAGAGGTCGACGCCTTGCTGGCGGTGCTGCCGCAGTTGCCGGGCACGCTCATCCTGGTGAGTAACGAGACCGGCATGGGCGTGGTGCCGCTGGGCGAATTGACGCGGCGCTATTGCGACGAGGCTGGGCGCTTGCACCAGGCCGTCGCTGCGCGCTGCGAGCAAGTGACGATGATCGTGGCAGGACTGCCGTTGATACTGAAAGGATGAAACATGGCTGATCTTTCCTGGCTGCAACAGCCTGTTAAACCGCTGGATGAACAAGCACGCAGCGCGGCGCTGGCACGTCAGGGCCAACTCACCAAACCGCCCGGCGCCTTGGGTCGCCTGGAGCAGCTCGCGGTGCAGTTCGCCGCCATGCAGGGACGCGAGCGGCCGCAGCTGGAGCAGGTTTCCATCGTGGTGTGTGCCGGCGACCATGGCGTCGCGGCAGAAGGTGTCTCCGCTTTTCCGCAGGCGGTGACCGCCGAGATGGTGAAGAACTTCGCGCGCGGCGGTGCCGCCATCAGCGTGGCGGCGCAGCAATTGGGTGCCACGCTGGAAGTGCTCAATCTGGGCACGGCGTTCGAGACCGGCGATTTGCCGGGTGTGCGCCAATACGGCTTGGGCAAAGGGACCGCCAACTTCGCCAGGGAAGCGGCGATGGATGCGCAGCAACTCGCGGCAGCGTTACAGGCCGGGCGCGACAGCGCGCTGCGTGCGCAGCAGCAGGGCGCACAACTTTTCATCGGCGGCGAGATGGGCATCGCCAACACCACTTCGGCAGCGGCGCTGGCGTGCGCGTTGCTGGGGCTGGCACCGTCGCAGCTCGCCGGTCCCGGTACCGGACTGGATGATGCCGGCGTGCAGCACAAGGCGGCCGTCATCGCGCAAGCACTGGCGTTGCACGGTTATGCGGCAGGCGGTGCGGCGGGACGCGATGCGCTGGAAGTGTTGCGCCGCGTGGGCGGCTTCGAGGTCGCGGCGCTGAGTGGCGCTTTCATCGCTTGCGCGCAGGGCGGCATCCCCGTGCTGGTGGATGGTTATATCGCCACTGCCGCCGCACTGGTCGCGGTGCGCATCCATCCTGCGGCGGCGGACTGGCTGCTGTATGCGCATCGATCCGCCGAGCCGGGGCATCGCGCCATGCTGCACGCCTTGCAGGCGCAACCGTTGCTCGATCTCGGCATGCGTCTGGGCGAAGGCAGCGGCGCGGCCGTGGCCGTGCCTGTGCTGCGCATGGCGTGTGCCTTGCATAGTGGCATGGCGACGTTCGCGGAAGCGGGCGTCTCCGAGAAGATCTAACCGGGGAGCCTGAGCCCGATCACCGTGCCATAGTCGATCTGCCACGCCAGCGTGTCGGCCAGCGGGATACCGGCAGTCAGCGCCAGCAGGGTGCGGATGCTGCCGGCATGGGCGACGACGGCGATCTCGCGTTGCGGCAGCTGCGCGACCTCGTCCAGGAAATGCTGCACGCGTTGCACCAGTTGTCGGGCCGATTCGCCGCCTTGCGGCACGTAACCCAAAATGTCGGCGGCCCAGGCATCCACTTCGTGACGCGGGATGTCGTCCCAGCGGCTGCCTTCCCAGACACCGAATCCTTTTTCCATCAAGCGTGCATCGCTGCGCAAGGCGCACCCTTGCGCGTGGGCGAGATGTTCGCCCAGACGCCGGGTACGGCGCAGCGGCGAGGCGAGGATGAGTTCCACCGGCGGCAGCCAGTGCAAGGTCTGCGCGGCTTCGTGCGCGAAGCTGTCGGCCACATCTAGGTCGAGCTGGCCGTAGCAGATGCCGGGCGCGATGTGCGGCGTGGTGTGGCGGATGAGGTGCAGGGTCTGCATCACAGGGTGGCGAGCAGGCCCAGATAGAAGGCGACCTCGCTCAGTTGTTGCACCGCACCGAGGCAATCGCCGGTGTAGCCGCCCAGCCGACGCTGGATGCGCCATGCCAGCCAGGCGCGCATCAGCAGTGCGGCGAGCAATGCGGCGGCCACATTGGCGGGCGGGATGCCGCTCAGGGGCAGAAGCGGCAAGGTGATCGCAGCGCCGAGCAAGGCGATGATGAAGCCGCTCGTGTCCATGGATTGGGCGGCGGGCTTGGCGCGCGCACTGTCATCGGTGCGCACATAACGCTGGGTGCGCATGAGGCTGACGGCCAGCAGGCGGCTGACGGCATGCGCGGCGATCAGCGCGGCAGCGACTGCCGGCAAGGCATGCATTTCGCACAGGGCCAGCAAGGCCTCGAACTTCACCAGCAGCACCAGCACCAAGGCGATCACACCATAGGCACCGGTGCGCGAGTCCTTCATGATCGCCAATACCTTTTCCGGCGTATGCCCGCCGCCGAAACCGTCGGCGAAGTCGGCCAGGCCGTCTTCGTGGAAGGCGCCGGTGATCAGGATGCCGGCGATGATGCTGAGCACCACGGCTAACGGCAGCGGCAACACTTGCGCCATCATCCACAGCACGGCGGCGGCGAGCGCGCCGACCACGCTGCCGACCAGCGGCAGGTAGCGCGCAGCCTGTTCCAGCTGCCCTGCGCTGTGCCCGACCCAGCCCGGTACGGGCAGGCGGGTGAAGAACTGGATGGCGGTGAGGAACAGGCGCAACGGGTGCATGACTGGAGGACGGGAAAATGGCCGGCGCAGACTAGCAGCGCGAGGGTCGTCATGTCCAGACGCCACGGCGGGAGCGGGGCTTTTCTGCTAAAGTGCGCGCCATGAATTTGACCGCTTTCCAGCTTTATCTGCGCCTGTTGACCTATGTCCGCCCTTACTGGCGCGCGTTCGCGGTTTCCATTCTGGGCATGGCCGTCTCGGCTGCGACCGAACCGCTGTTGCCGGCTTTGCTCAAACCCTTCCTCGACGGCACCTTCGTGCAGAAGGATGACACCGTCATGCACTGGGCGCCGCTGTTCATCCTGGTGCTGTTCTTCGTGCGCGGCGTGGCGGGTTTCATCGGCTCCTACGCCATCCACTGGGTGGGCAACAAACTGGTGATGGATCTGCGCGCCGCGATGTTCGGCAAACTGATGACCTTGCCCACGCATTATTACGACGACCATGCCACCGGTTCGCTGATCTCCAAGCTGACCTATGACGTGACCAACGTGACGGCGGCGGCCACCAGCGTGGTCACCATCACCATCCGCGATTCCATCATCATCCTCGGCTTGTTGGGCTGGCTGTTCTATCTGGACTGGAAGCTGACGCTGTTGTCGCTCACCATCGCGCCAGTGGTGGCCTGGGTCATCAGCACCATCAATCGCCGTTTGCGCAATGCCAGTCGCGACACGCAGCAGGCCATGGGCAACATCACGCAGGTGATCGAGGAGAGCGTGACCGCGCACAAGGTGGTCAAGCTGTTCGGCGGCCAGCAGTATGAGCAGCAGCGTTTCAACGAGGAGATCAACTGGGTGCGCCGCCACATGATGAAACAGGCGGCGGCGGCCGTGGCCAACGTGCCGCTGGTGCAGATGGTGGCGGCGGTGGCGCTGTCCTTCGTGATCTATCTCGCCATCGGCCAGGCCAAGAGCGACGCCACCACGGTCGGCGGCTTCCTGTCCTTCGTGGCGGCCATGCTGATGCTCACCGCACCGCTCAAGCGCATCACCGGTATCAATGAATTCGTGCAGCGCGGACTGGCGGCGGCGGAGAGCGTGTTCGCCCTGCTCGACAGTGCGAGCGAGGACGATCACGGCAAGCAGCAACTGGGACGCGTGCGCGGCGAGATCCGTTTCGAGCATGTGGAGTTCGCCTATCAGCATGGCGGCAAGAAGGCCTTGCATGACATCGATCTGGAGATCCCCGCCGGGCAGGTGGTGGCGCTGGTCGGCGCGTCGGGCAGCGGCAAGAGCACGCTGGCCAATCTGTTGCCGCGCTTCTACGAATTGAGTGGCGGACGCATCCTGGTGGATGGGCAGGATATCCGCGAGGTGACGCTGGCCAGCCTGCGCGCCAACATCGCACTGGTGAGCCAGGAAGTGGTGCTGTTCAACGACACCGTGGCGGCCAACATCGCCTACGGCCAGATGCGCGAAGTGCCGGAGAGCGAGATCATCGCCGCTGCGACTGCCGCACATGCCATGGAGTTCATCCAGGACATGCCGCAGGGTTTGCAGACGCTGGTGGGCGAGAAGGGCGTGCGCCTGTCCGGCGGCCAGCGCCAGCGCATCGCCATCGCGCGCGCCATCCTCAAGGATGCGCCCATCCTCATCCTGGATGAGGCGACCTCGGCGCTGGACAGCGAATCCGAACGTCATGTGCAGGCCGCGCTGGAAGTGTTGATGAAGGCGCGTACCACGCTGGTCATCGCGCACCGTCTGTCCACCATCGAGAACGCCGACCGCATCGTGGTGCTGCAGCAGGGACGCATCGTGGAGAGCGGCACCCATGGCGAATTGCTGGCGCGGGACGGGGCTTATGCGCAATTGCACCGCACCCAGTTCGGCAGCGTATCCAGACTATGAATTTTTCAAATGCCGGTTGACAGCAGGGATGCTTCTGGTAAATTTCAAATCCTAGCATTTCACTCAACTTAACCCACCGCTGGAGGTCACCATGGCAGTACTCGTAGGCAAGCAAGCCCCCGATTTCAACGCAGTTACCGTGATGGGTAACAACGAGATCAACGAAACCTTCAATCTGAAGAAGCACATCAGCGGTAAATACGCCGTCGTGTTCTTTTACCCGCTCGACTTCACCTTCGTGTGCCCGTCCGAGATCATCGCCTTCGACCACCGTCTGGACGAGTTCAAGAAGCGCAACGTGGAAGTGATCGGCGTGTCCATCGACTCCCACTTCACCCACCTCGCCTGGAAGAACACCGCCGTGGACAAGGGCGGCATCGGCCAGGTGCGCTACCCGCTGGTGGCTGACATCAAGCACGAGATCTGCAAGGCCTATGACGTGGAAGCCGACGGCGGCGTCGCGTTCCGTGGTTCCTTCCTGATCGACCGTGCCGGCGTGGTGCGTCACCAGGTGGTGAACGACCTGCCGCTGGGTCGCAACATCGACGAGATGCTGCGCATGGTCGATGCGCTGCAATTCACCGAAGAGCACGGCGAAGTCTGCCCGGCAGGCTGGAGCAAGGGCAAGGCCGGTATGGGCGCCTCGCCGGAAGGTGTCGCCAAGTACCTGGCTTCGCACGCCAAGGAACTGTAAGCGATCCTGCGCTGCAACGGAAAAGGCTCCTGCGGGAGCCTTTTTTCATTTTCTGCCCGACGGTAGAATCCGGGCCTTCTTGATCCTGAACGGGTGTCTCATGCTGGTCGGCTTCGTTTTCCTGTACCTCATTCTGTCCATCGGCATCGGCATGTATGCCGCGACCAAGGTGCATAACGCACGCGACTACATCACGGCCGGACGCTCGCTGCCGATGTACATCGTGCTGGCCATGGTGTTCGCTACCTGGTTCGGCGCCGAGACCGTGCTGGGCATTCCCGCTACCTTCATGGAAGAAGACTTGGGGGGGCTGATCTCCGATCCTTTCGGCGCCTCGTTGTGCCTGATCCTGTTCGGCCTGTTCTTCGCCAGGAAGCTCTATCGCATGAATCTGCTCACCATTGGCGATTTCTACCGTCAGCGCTATGGCCACAAGGTCGAGGTGATCGCCGGTATCGCCATTGCCTTGTCCTATCTGGGCTGGGTATCGGCGCAGGTCACCGCGCTGGGGCTGGTGTTCAACGTGCTCTCCGACGGCAGCATCACGCAGGCTCAGGGTATCCTCATCGGCGCGGCCGTGGTGCTGATGTACACCCTGTATGGCGGCATGTGGTCGGTGGCGCTGACCACCTTCTTCCAGATGATCGTCATCGTCATCGGGCTGATCTACATCGCCATGCTGCTGGCCGACATGAGCGGCGGCGTGGCACCGGTGGTGCAGCATGCGGTGGACAACGGCAAGTTCCATTTCTGGCCCGACATGAATGCGGTGGCCATGGTTGCTTTCATCTCCGGCCTGCTCACCATGGGCTTCGGCTCCATCCCGCAGCAGGACGTGTTCCAGCGCGCGAACTCCTCGAAGAACGAGAACGTCGCGGTGTGGGGCACGGTGCTGGGGGGCGTGGCGTATTTCCTGTTCGCTGCCGTGCCCTTGTTCATGGCTTACTCGGCCAACCTGATCGATCCGCAACTGGTCGCGCAGTGGCTGTCGGCGGATAGCCAGAAGCTGTTGCCGGAGCTGGTCAAGGCGCACCTGCCGCTGTTCGCGCAGGTGGTCTTCTATGGCGCGCTGCTGTCGGTCATCATGTCCACCGCCTCGGGTACCTTGCTGGCGCCCTCTGTCACCCTGTCCGAGAACGTGCTCAAGGGCTGGCTCACGCGCAAGAACTTGTCCGATCACAAGATGCTGGTGCTGACGCGCTGGGTGGTGGGTATCTTCTCGGTATGCGTCACGTTGTATGCACTGTGGGCGCTGGACCGCGACACCGGCATCCACCAGATGGTGGAGAACGCTTACAAGGTGACGTTGGTGCTCGCTTTCACGCCACTGGTGGCCGGCCTGTACTGGCGGCGCGCCTCTACACTCGGCGCCTACTGGGCGATGGGGTTGGGGCTGGTGGTGTGGCTGCCGCTGGAATTCATCGCGCCCGATGCCGCCTTGCCGCCACAGTTCGCCGGCTTCCTGGCCAGCATCGTGGGCATGGTGGCTGGTTCGTTGATCGCGCCTGCCACCGGACCGTCGCCGGGGGGACGTAGCGCGCCTTGAGAGTTGTCATGTTAGTGTCACATTTCTTTCATATCATCGTCGCGAATTGAAACGGAAGATGGAGTGATGAATATGACGACCGCCAACATCCTGCTCGTGGAAGACGAACCTGCGATCCAGGAACTGCTCGTCTTCAATATCGAACAATGCGGCTTCCGCGCCATCAAGGCGCATGATGAAGGCACCGCCATGGCGCACATCCATCGCGCGC
The DNA here is from genome assembly GCA_021822115.1 of Pseudomonadota bacterium. Next base: position 4,630 of record JAJZSA010000050.1, on the reverse strand, counting down.
TGCCGGACCTGATCCTGCTCGACTGGATGCTGCCCGGCGCCTCCGGCGTGGAGATCGCGCGTCGCCTGCGTACCGACCAGCGTACACGCGACATCCCCATCATCATGCTGACCGCGCGCACCGAAGAGCGCGACAAGGTACTCGGCCTGGAATCCGGCGCCGACGACTACATCACCAAACCGTTCTCGCCGCGCGAACTGATGGCGCGCATCCGTGCCGTGCTGCGCCGCCGTGCGCCGCAGATGAGCGAGGAGACCGTGCGCGTGGAAGGATTGGAGTTGTCGCCCATCACCCATCGCGTGGCGATCCGCGGCGAACACATCGAACTCGGCCCTACCGAGTTCCGCCTGCTGCATTTCTTCATGACCCATATGGAGCGCGTGTACAGCCGTTCGCAATTGCTGGACCAGGTCTGGGGCGACCATGTGTTCGTCGAGGAGCGCACGGTGGATGTGCATATCCGCCGTCTGCGCCAGGCACTGGAGCCTTCCGGCATGGATAAACTGGTGCAGACCGTGCGCGGCAGCGGCTATCGGTTTTCCGCGGCCTGAACGCGGGAGTGGCTGCGGCGCCCGCCATCCGTATAATGCCGCCGTCCTATAACGAGACTTGGCCGTGAGCGAATTCTGGCAGCGCGCGTTCTTCTATCAATTCTTCCTGTTCCTGACGGCCCTGATGGTGTGGCTCATCGCGGGCGGCCTGGCCGCTATCGCGGTGGTCGCGGTCGGCATGGCCTGGCGCGTGCTCTATCACCTGCGCAACCTGGCCGACCTGATGCGTTGGCTGAAAGACCCGGAGAACATCGCCCTGCCCGACGGCACCGGGTTGTGGATCGAAGTGTTCTCCCACCTCAACAAGATGGTGCGTACTTATCGCGAGCAGCGCGCGCGGCACGAAGCGGCGCTGGAGCAGATGGAACGCGCTACCGCTGCCTTGCCTGAAGGCGTGGTGATCCTCGACGAGGCGGATCACATCCAGTGGTGCAACCCGCTGGCGGAGCAGCATTTCGGTCTGGATAGCCGCTACGACATCGGTCAGCAGATCACCTATCTGGCGCGCCAGCCGGTGTTCGTGCAATACCTGGCGGAGCGCGATTTCAGCCAGCCACTGGTGCTGCGCGGTTCGCGCCAGGATGACCTGGTGCTCTCTATCAAGCTGATCTCCTACGGCGAGAACCTGCGCCTGCTCATCAGCCGCGACATCACGCAACTGGAGCGCATCGAGACCATGCGCCGCGACTTCGTGGCCAACGTCTCGCACGAGCTGCGCACGCCGCTGACCGTGGTCAACGGCTTCGTCGAGACCTTGCAGGACATGCCCTCACGCGATAACGACATGGCGCAGCGCGCGCTGCACCTGATGGGCGAGCAGACGCGGCGCATGGAGCATCTGGTGGACGATCTGCTCACGCTGTCGCGTCTGGAGAACGAACAGAACCAGCTGCGCGAGGAGACGGTGGATGTGGCGGCGCTGGTGGAAGAGGTCGGGCGCGACGGCAAGCTGCTGAGTAACGGCCGCCATCAGATCGCCGTGCATGTGGAGGATCGTACGCCGATGCGCGGCAGCCGCGAAGAATTGCGCAGCGCCTTCTCCAACCTGGTCAGCAATGCCATCCGCTATACCCCGGACGGCGGCGACATCGAGGTGCGCTGGTCGCTGCACGATGGGCATGGCGTGTTCGCTGTGGCCGACAGCGGCATCGGCATCGCGCCGCAGCATATCGCGCGCCTGACCGAACGTTTCTACCGCGTGGACCGCAGCCGTTCGCGCGAGACCGGCGGCACCGGCCTTGGCCTGGCCATCGTCAAACACATCGTCATGCGCCACCAGGCGCGCTTGAACATCAGTAGTGAGGAAGGGCAGGGCAGCACCTTCGCCATCCACTTCCCGGCCGCGCGCACGTTCCAGTGACGGCGTGCCGTGCGCCGGTCAGGCCGGCTTGAAACTCACCCGTTCGTAATCGGCGCCGCGCGCCACGCTGATCCCCAGCTTGACCTTCTGCTTGTTGTGGTCGGGCAGGGTCAGTTCCAGCTCGCGTCCGGCGACGAACCAGTCGCGGGGCAGCACCAGGCTGGCCGGGATGCGCAGCTTCTCCATGGCCGGCAACAGCAGGCAGGGGGCAGAACCGGAATGCGGTGATTGTCCATGCGGCGCGGCCTGCGCGATCACCGCCTGCGGCTGGCCGGGCAGGAAATGCACGTCGATGTACAGCTGGCCGCTATGCGTCACTTCGATGCGTTCGATGGCGCCGGCCTTGAGCGGTGTACCGTTATGCGCCACGCTGACGATATGGTTGGCGGCCAGCCGATCGCCCTGCGTGCTGCTGCGCAGCAGGCGCGCGCGCAGCAGGGAATCCTCTTCCATCAGCCATTCTTCCGGCAGGAAACCGAGCTCGCGCAGGTCGTGCTGGCCGGTCTCGTCCAGCACGCGGCCGAAGGTGGCGATCTGCTGTTGCGCATCCTGGCTGGTCTTGCCTTTCTCCTTCACCGCCTTGAACGGTTTGCGCGCGATCTGGCTGTAGATCTTCTCCAGCCCGGCACACAGGTACACGCTGGCCGCTTCGCGCGGCATCTCCACCAGCGTATCGGTGCGCTCCTCGCACCAGCACTGGTGCAGCCTGCCCAGCAGTGCCGCGCAATCCTTGGCCGACATGTCGGTCTCCAGCTCCACCTTGCGCGGCGTCTCGCCCTGTTGCAGCAGGATGGTCTTCACACGGATCTGTTTGGACAGCGGCACCATGGGCAGGCAGCGCATGCTGGCCGAGGCGCGCGCATGGGCGGCCGATTGCAGGCCGCGATAGCCGTCCAGGTCGACCACCAGCGGCGGCGCATCTTCCTTGCTGGCGGTGCAGCGGGGTTGCAGGCGCAGGGTGTCCTGCCATTGCAGCAGCCAGCGTTCCACCAACTGTGCCTGGCTGCGCGACAGGCCGAGCAGGCGCGCGCGATGCATCAGCAGCGTGGCGACGTAGATAGCCTGACCGCGCGCAGGGAGGCCGCCGTGGAACTGGGCGTCCTTCACGTGCTCGTCCTGCAAGCCGGCGGCTTCGAGGCGGGCATAGATCGCATGCAGCCGCTGCCAGGCCTGGCGATCCGGCTCGTAACCGGCATGGGTGAATTCGGCCAGTTGCTGGCGGGCGTAGTAGAGACAGCGCTGCCACAGCATGGCGCGTTGCTTGGCCATGTGCGCATCGCCAGCCTCGGCCGCTTGCAAGCAGCGCAGATAGCCTTCCAGCATGGCTTGCCACAGACCGATCAGGGCGGTGAGCGACAGCGACTCCTCGTCGGTGAGCGGCAGCAGTTTGCCGATCAGGCGTTTGGCGAAATCCTTTTGCAGTTGCGCCAGCGGCTCACGAAGCACTTCAAGGATGCGCAGCCTTTCGTCGGCATGCATGGGGAAGCGGTTCAGCTCGGTGATCTGTCTGTGCAGGTTGCCCTGCGCCAGACCGAGATTGGTCAGCTGCAACTGGCCCAGCCACTGGCGGCATTGTTCTGCCGTCTGGAACGCCGGTCTGGCCAGGTCGTCGGTGGGTTCCAGTGACAGCATGTCCATCTCCTATAGCAACACGCGTTCGATGCCGCCGTCGTTGGCCTGGCGTACGTAGTCCGCCATCCAGTCCGGGCCGAGCAGATGGCGCGCCATCTCCACCACGATGTATTCCGGCTCCGCGCCGATGTCGTCCACATAGCGCGACAGGCCTTGCTGGCAGGCCGGGCAGGAAGTGAGCACCTTTACTGCGCCGTTATAGCCGTCACCGCGCAATGCATCCGCACCCTTGCGCAGTTCCTCTTCCTTGCGGAAGCGCACTTGGGTGGCGATGTGCGGTTGCGAGACGCCGAAGGAACCGGCCTCGCCGCAGCAGCGGTCGTTCAGCGCCACCGGCGCCGCCATCAGCGTGCTCGCCACCTTGAGCGGGGCATGGGTCTTCATCGGGCTGTGGCAGGGGTCGTGGTACATGTAGCGTACGCCGGTAGCCTGTTCCAGTTTGACGCCTTTCTCCAGCAGATATTCGTGGATGTCCAGCAGGCGGCAGCCGGGGAAGATCTTGTCGAACTGGTATTGCAGCAACTGATCCATGCAGGTGCCGCAGGACACCACCACGGTCTTGATGTCCAGATAGTTCAGCGTATTGGCCACGCGATGGAACAGCACGCGGTTGTCGGTGATGATCTGTGCGGCCTTGTCGCCCTGGCCGGCCGCGTTCTGCGGATAGCCGCAGCACAGATAGCCGGGTGGCAGCACGGTGACCGCACCGGTGTGGTACAGCATGGCCTGGGTCGCCAGTCCCACCTGCGAGAACAGGCGCTCCGAGCCGCAGCCGGGGAAATAGAACACCGCTTCCGATTCTTCGCTGGTGCGGCGCGGGTCGCGGATCACCGGCACGATGGTGTCGTCCTCGATGTCCAGCAGCGCGCGTGCGGTCTTCTTCGGCAGCTTGCCCGGCATCGGCTTGTTCACGAAATGGATCACCTGCGCCTTCAGCGGCGGCTTGCCCAGCGATGCCGGCGGATGCTGCGTCTGTCCGGCGATCAGTCCCAGGCGCTTGGCCCAGCGATAGGCGAAGCGCTGCGCCTGGTAGGCCCACTCGATCATCACCTTGCGCACCGCCTTGATGGTGGCCGGATCGGTGGAG
>JAJZSA010000049.1 GCA_021822115.1 Pseudomonadota bacterium | reverse complement strand
TGTTCGTGGTGTTCGACGCCATGCAACCCAACATCGGCACCTTGCTGGACGAGCTCTATCTCAATCTCGCCAATCGCGTGCACTACGCCGGGGTCAATGCCGGCAGCGAGACCTTCCAGCCCATGCCCTGCCTGTTCGATGGCTCGCGCATCATCGGCGGCGGCGCGTTGTTCATGCTGTTGCCCGGGCATCCGGGCGCGGTGCTGGAGCATGGTTATCGCGCCCCGGAACGCACCGTGTATGCCACCGCCACCGAGGGCAACCGCATCGTGCAGATCGACTGGCGGCCCGCGTTCGAGGTGTACCAGGAGCTGGTGCGCGAGCAATACGGCGTGGAGATCCGCCGCGACAATTTCTACGAACTGGCGGTGCATTTCCCGTTCGGCATCGTGCGCGCCAACCATCACGTGGTGGTGCGCATCCCGGTCGCTTTGCAGGACGACGGCTCATTGTTCTGTGTGGGCGAGGTGCCGGCCAATTCGCTGCTTACCTTGCTCGAACGCCCCGAGGTGGATACGCAGGAGACGCTGCGCGTGCTGGAGGAAGGGCTGCGCAGCACGGCGCCGGCGCACGTCGATGGCGAATTGCTGTTGTTCTACTGTGCCGGGCGGCGCATGCACCTGGGTCTGGAGCAGGCTACCGCCGAAGTGCAGGCGTTCCAGCAGCGCATGCCGCAGACGCATATCGCCGGTGCCTTGTCGCTGGGCGAGATCGGCAGCTCCACCTTGCATGGTTATCCCCTGTTCCATAACGCCACGCTGGTGGCCATGCACTGGCAGGCTTGAACAGGGATCGCATGCAACCGCGCGACATATTGCCGGTCCTGTATGACCTTTCGCTGACCATCGGCAGCGAGATCAAGCTGCATGCCATGTTGACGCGCACCTTGCAGCGTCTGCTCTATCACACCTCGTATTCGGCCGGCTTCGTCTGCCTGGAAGTGCCGGCATGCCGTCAGGGGGAACCCGCCGTGGAGGTTGCCATCGAGGCGGCGGTCGGCGACTTCCATCTGGTGTCCAGGGTCGGGCAGCGCATCGCTCTGCCTTGCCGCATGGTGTGCAGCAGCGACGGCTGCGGCTGGGCGGCGGAAGAGATCGCTGCGCCGGTGCCGGACATCGATGCGCGGTACCACCAGTTCCTGCGCTTGCCGCTGGATGGCGACTCCGTGGTCGTGTTGCTGGCCGTGCAGCGTCCGGACAGCGCGCTGGACCTGCCGCGCATATTGCAGCCGGTGATGGCGCAACTGGCGCGCGCCATCGTGCTGTGCCGCAGCAACGACGCGCATATCGCCGCCGCCGAGGCGCGCCAGCGCGAGATGCAGCAGTCCTTGCAGCGGCTGGAGGAGCAATACCGCTCGCTGGTGGAGCTGAGCCCGATCGGCGTGGCTTTGTCCTGTGATGGTGAGCTGCTGGAGGTCAACCAGGAATGGTTGCGCATGTTCGGTTATCCCGCGTCGGCTGCGCTGTCCGGTCGCCCCATCCTGGATTTCCTCGCGTCGCGCGAGCATGCCGTCATCACTGACCGCATCGCACGGCGCGCCCGGGGCGAAGCGGTCGAGGACCTGTACCAGACGATAGGTTTGCGCCATGACGGCAGCGAGTTCCCCTTGCTGGTCTCGGCGCGCCGCGTGGAGACCGCCGCAGGCGCGCGTACCTTCACCTTCTTCATCGACCTGAGCGAGCAGAAACGCAACGAACAGGCGCTGTTCCTCGCCAACGAGACCTTGCGCTCGGTGCTGGAGACGGCGCCTTTGCGCATCTACTGGAAGGATCGTGCGCTGCGTTATCAGGGCTGCAACAGCGCTTTCGCGCAGGATGTCGGGCTGGAGCGCCCCGAGGCGCTGATCGGCCGCGATGACAGCGAGCTGCCGTGGCGCGACGAGGCGGCGCGCTATCGCGAGGATGACCTCGGCATCATCGAATCGGGCAAGGCGCGGTTGAACGTGGAAGCGGCGCATATCGCGCGCGACGGGCATGAGGTGTGGTTGCGCGCATCCAAGGTGCCCATGCGCAATGCGCAAGGCGAGGTGGTCGGCCTGCTCGGCCTGTATGACGACGTGACCGAGCGCAAGCACGCCGAATCGCATATCCATCGTCTGGCCTTCTTCGATACGCTCACCGGCCTGCCCAACCGGCGCCTGATGCACGACCGCTTGCAGCATGCACAGGCTGCCAGTGCGCGCAGCCGCCGTTACGGTGCGGTGTGCCTGCTCGATCTGGACGACTTCAAGGTGGTGAACGACACCAAGGGCCATGCGGTGGGCGACGAACTGCTGCGTCAGGTGGCGAAGCGTCTGCTCGGCAGCGTGCGCGAGGGCGATACCGTGGCGCGTCTGGGCGGCGACGAGTTCGTGGTGATCCTGGAAGGTTTGAGCGAGCAGGCGGCCGAGGCCGCAGCGCAGGCCGAGAGCGTGGCCGAGAAGATGCTGTTCTGCCTGCGCGAGCCGGTGGAGTTGCCGGGATTGCAGGCGCGCGTCGCCAGCAGCATCGGCATCGTCACCTTCCTCGCGCACGAGACGCCGCCCGACGATCTGTTGAAGTTCGCCGATACCGCGATGTACCAGGCCAAATCGGCGGGACGCGACACAGTGCGTTTCTATGATCCGCAGTTGCAGGCCGAACTGGAATCGCGCATGCGGCTGGAAGAGGCCTTGCTGCATGCCGTCGAGCGCGCCGAACTGGCACTGTATCTGCAACCGCAGGTGGATGGCGGCGGGCGGGTGATCGGTGCCGAGGCGTTGTTGCGCTGGCAACACCCGCAGTTCGGCATGGTGCCGCCCAACCATTTCATCCCGCTGGCGGAGGCCAACGGCCTGATCCTGCCCATCGGCGACTGGGTGTTGCAGTCTGCCTGCGCCTGCCTCGGCGACTGGCAGCGCGACCCGGCATTGCGCGGCCTGGTGCTCGCCATCAACGTCAGCGCCAAGCAGATGCGCCAGCCCGATTTCGTGGCTGCGGTGCGTGCCGCGCTGCAACGCCATGGCGTGCCGCCGCAGTGCCTGGAGATCGAACTGACCGAGAGCACGGTGCTGGAGGACGTGTCCGGCACCATCGCGCGCATGGCGGAACTGAAGGCGCTGGGGGTGAGTTTCTCGCTGGACGATTTCGGCACCGGCTACTCTTCCTTGCAGTATCTGAAACAGTTGCCGCTGGACCAGATCAAGATCGACCGCAGCTTCGTGCGCGACATCGCCAGCGACCCCAACGATGCCGCCATCGTGCAGACCATCATCGCCATGGCCGAGGTGCTCGGGCTGGACGTGATCGCCGAAGGCGTGGAGACCGAAGCGCAGCGCGAGTTCCTCGACCTGCGCGGTTGCCGCCATTTCCAGGGCTATCTGTTCGGCAAACCGGTGCCACGCGATGTGTTTGAATCCTTGTCGTCTACAGGGTTGAATATCCCAAGGAATTGATAAGGGAATCCCGGGGCGCGCTCGCTAATCCTTGCCCGAATCATTACCATGGCAGCCTAGAATCAATGAAAAAAATCGGGGGGGGTATGGATTCATGGTTCAGGATGCTCGATCCGCGGCGCAGCCTGCGCGGCGAGATCGGTCTGGCCAACGGTGCCATCGTGCTGTTGCTTTCCATCGGCCTGAGTTTCTATGCGGCCGAGACCAGCAAGCGGCAGATCGAGCTGAGCGAGGGCGAGGCTTTCATCCAGCGTGCCAAGACGGCGCTCGATGTGCTGGATCGCGGTATGTACGAACGCAGCCGCGAGATCCGCAATGCCGCGCTGCTGGACGAGATGCGCGACCCGAAAGTCTCCGTGGCGCGCAAGCGCGAGCTGATGGAGCGTCTGCAGAAGAACTTCGACGCCTATGCCTGGATCGGTTTCTGCGGCCCGGACGGTACCGGCCTGGTGGGCACCGGCGGCTATCTGGAAGGCAAGAACCTGTCCAAGCGGCCGTGGTGTACCGAAGGGCGCAAGGGCGATTACATCGGCGATGTGCATGATGCGCTGCTGCTGGCCAAGCTGCTGCCCAATCCCAGCGGCGAGACCTTCTATCTGGTGGATGTGGCTTCACCGGTGTTCGATCACAAGAACAACCTGCTCGGCGTGCTGTGCGGGCATATCTACTGGAGCTGGGCGTCCGAAGCGCTGGACAGCAAGAGGACCCCGGGACGCGACATCTTCCTGCTCTCCAGCGACGGCAAGGTGCTGTCCGGGCCGGAACCGGCGTGGACCGATTTCGCCAAGCTGGCGCCGGAGACGCTGAAGAATGTCCGCGCCGGGGAAAAGCAGGGCTATCACATCGAGCGCTTCAGCGACGGCCATACCTATCTGGTGGGCTATGCCACTTCCAGCGGTTATCGCGATTACAAGGGCTTCGGCTGGACCGCGCTGGTGCGCGAGGACATCACTACCGCTTTTGCGCCGGCCCGTTTGCTGCAACAGCAGATCCTGCTGGCCGGCGTCATCGCCGGCCTGTTCTTCACCTGGTTGAGCTGGGCCATGGCCGGGCGCATCGCACTGCCCATCCGGCGCATCAGCGAGGAGGCGGAGAAAGTGGCGGCCGGCGATCTGCACTATGAGATGCCGCAGCATCCGCGTGCGGACGAGGTGGGCCATCTCAGTCAGGCGATCGCTGACATGGTGGGCAACCTGACGCGCGAGATCCGCCAGCGGCGCGAGGCCGAGGCAGGCTTGCAACTGGCGGCCAAGGTGTTCGAACAGAACAGCGAGGCCATCATCGTCACCGACAAGGAGAACTGCATCGTCTCGGTCAACCGCGCGTTCACCCAGATCACCGGCTATGCCGCAGAGGACGTGGTCGGGCGCAATCCGCGCTTCATGGCGTCCGGCCGCCAGTCGTTGCAGTTCTACCGCGTGATGTGGCGCGAACTGCTGGAGAAGGATCACTGGCGCGGCGAGATCTGGAACAAGCGCAAGGGCGGCGAGATATTCCCCGAGCTGCTGACCATCAGCACGGTGCGCGACGAACAGGGCGAGGTCACCCACTTCATCGGCGTGTTCATCGACATCACCGAGCGCAAGAAGGAAGAGGAGCGCATCATCCGTCTGGCCAACTACGACACGTTGTCCGGCCTGCCTAATCGCAACCTGCTGGCCGACCGCGTGGAACAGGCGGTGGCCCAGGCCGACCGTCATGGCAGCAAGATGGCGATGATGTTCATCGACCTCGACCACTTCAAGCACATCAACGATTCGCTCGGGCATGACATCGGCGACGAATTGCTCAAGTGCGCGGCCGACCGCCTCAAGCATTGTCTGCGCCGTGCCGACACCCTGGCGCGTCAGGGGGGAGACGAATTCATCGCGCTGATCAACGACATCGACAGCGAAGCCGAGGCGGCGTTCGTGGCGGAGAAGATGGTGGCCAGCTTCGAGCAGGGCTTCGAGATCGCCGGACATCAATTGCACGTGACACCCAGTATCGGCATCAGCATGTGTCCGGAGGATGGCAACACCCAGGTGCAATTGATGCGCAATGCCGATCTGGCGATGTATCGTGCCAAGGAAAGCGGACGCAACCGCTTCGCCTTCTACGAGGAACAGATGAACCGCAAGGCGGTGGAGCGCCTGCGCCTGGAGAGCGATCTGCGCCATGCCATCGATCAGCAACAGCTCATGCTGTACTACCAGCCCAAGGTGTCCTGTCAGGACAATACCCTGATGGGCATGGAGGCGTTGCTGCGCTGGAAGCATCCCGAGTTCGGTTTCATCTCCCCCGGCGTGTTCATCCCGGTGGCGGAACAGAGCGGCCTCATCAACGAGATCGGCGACTGGGTGTTGCGTCAGGCCGTGTTGCAGCAGCGCCTGTGGCAGTCGCAAGGGCGCACCATCGTGCCGGTGGCGGTCAACCTGTCGGTGGCGCAATTCCAGCAGGCCGATCTGGTCGAGCGCCTGCAACGCATCGTGCGCGAAGGCGGACTGGATGCACGCTACATCGAACTGGAACTGACCGAGAGCATGTTGATGGAGGCTGGTGTGGAACACGGCAATTTGCTGGAACGTTTCAACCAGGCCGGCTTCAGCCTGGCGCTGGATGATTTCGGTACCGGCTATTCCTCGCTCAGCCGCCTGAAGACCTTGCCCATGCAGACGCTGAAGATCGATCAGTCCTTCGTGCGCGATATCGCCAGCGACCCCAACGACCGCAGCATCGTCAGCGCGACCGCTGCGCTGTCGCACGCCATGGGTCTCAAAGTCGTGGCGGAAGGCGTGGAGCAGCCGGGGCAACTGGAGTTCGTGCGTTCACTGCAATGCGAGATGTATCAGGGCTATCTGTTCAGCCCGCCGCTGCCGGCGGATGAGGTGGAGCGCTTTCTGGGATGATGCGTTTCCTCGGTTGGTCGCTGCTTGCAGTATTGCTGTCGCTGATTGGATCGCTGTCGGCCTTGGCCGTGCAGGAGGTGCGCATCGGCGTGCTGTCGTTCCGTCCGCTGGATCAAGCACGACAACAGTGGCAGGCGACGGCCGATTATCTGAATGCGCACATCTCCGGTCATCGTTTTGTCGTCGAAGTGATGTTCTTTCCCGACATCGAACAGGCGATGGCGCAGGACCGCTTCGATTTCTTGCTGACCAATCCCGAGCATTACATCGCACTGCGCGCCCGCTATGGTCTGGCGGCGATCGCTACACTGATGCCGCTGGTGGAAGGGCATCCGGTGAGCCAGTTCGGTGGTGTCATCTTTACCCGTACCGACCGGACCGATATCGACAGCCTGAAGGATTTGCGCGGCAAGGTGATTTCGTCGGTACAGGAGAAGTCGTTCGGCGCCTACATGATGCAGCGCTGGACTCTGTATAAACACGGCATCGCCATCGGCGAGATCGGTCGCATGCGTTTCACCGGCATGCCGCAGGACAATGCGGTGTATGACGTGTTGTCAGGCGAGGCGGATGTCGGCTTTGTGCGTACCGGCATGCTGGAGCGGATGGCGCGCGAAGGCAAACTGGATCTTGCGCAGATCAAGGTCCTCAACCGCCAGCCAGTGGATGCCTTTCCGCAAGTTCTGTCGACCGATCTGTATCCGGAATGGGCCTTTTCCGCGATGCCCCGCGTGCCAGATCGTCTCAGGAAAGAAGTCGCGCAGGCATTGTTTGATATCAAGCCGGACGACAAGGCCGCAGCGACTGGCAACTATTACGGGTTCTCCCCGCCGGGCAACTATGCTCCCGTCGAGGCGGTGATGACACGGTTGCGCATGATGCCGGACCAGACAGTCGAATTCGACCTGCGCGACATCCTCAACAAGTACATGCGCGAGGCCTTCGCGGCCGGGGCCGTCATCCTGGTGCTGGTGCTGGCGACGGTACTCTATCTGGTGTATGCCAACCGCAAACTGCGTCTCAGTTTCGCCGAACGCGAGCGTCTGGACGTGGCGTTGCAGCAGGTGAACGCCACGCTGGAACACAAGGTGGCGTTGCGCACCGAGGAGTTGCAGCAGAGCGAGGCGCGCCTGCGCGACATCATGCAGTCCAGCCCGATCGCCATCCGCATCGCGGTGGATGGCGGACGGCGCGTAGTGTTCGCCAACTCGGCCTACGAGAGCCTGATCGGCGCGTCGCAGGGCGCTTCGATCGGCGTCGATCCGGCGCAGTATTACGTCGATCCGATGCAGTACCAATCCGTGCTGCAGGAGTTGGCAGCCGGACATGCGGTGACCAATCGCATGGTCGAATTGCATTTCGCCGGTGATCGGAAGAGCTGGGTGCTGGCCTCCTATACCTCGTTCCATTTCGAGGGCGAGCCGGCCATCCTCGCCTGGTTCTACGACGTGACGCCATTGAAGCAGGCGGAACAGGCCTTGCAGCAGAGCGAGGCGCGCTTCCGCCAGATGTTCGAACGGCATGCCTCGCCCATGCTGCTGATCGATCCGGATAGCGGTTCCATCATCAATGCCAATCCGGCGGCGGCGGTGTTCTATGGCTATCCGGTGCCGCACATGCGGCAGATGAACATCAGCGAGATCAATGCACTGTCGCCGGATGAAGTGACGCATGAGCGGCGCAAGGCATTGAGCGAACAGCGCAACTATTTCGTGTTCCCGCACCGTCTGGCGGACGGCTCGATCCGTACCGTGGAAGTGCATTCCTCGCCGGTGGAGGTGGATGGCAAGAAGCTGCTGTTCTCGGTCATCCATGACGTCACCGAGCGCCATGAACTGCAACGGCAGATGCACGAGCTGGCGTTCTACGATGTGCTCACCGGGCTGCCCAACCGGCGCTTGCTGCTGGATCGCTTGGGCAAGGCGCTGGCCGGTTCGGCGCGCTCGAAACGGCATGGTGCGCTGATGTTCCTCGACCTCGACCATTTCAAGTCGCTCAACGACCTGCACGGACATGATATCGGCGACCAGTTGCTGGTGGAGGTGGCACGCCGCCTGCGCGAAGCAGTGCGCGAGGAGGACAGCGTGGCCCGTCTCGGTGGTGATGAGTTCATCGTGCTGCTGGAGAATCTGGCCGCCGATGCGGGCGAGGCGGGTTTGCAGGCGGAGGCCGTGGCCGAGAAGATGCGTCTGGCGCTGGCCCAGCCCTATCACCTGCAAAGACAGCGGGCAGAAGAGGAAGGGCAGGACATTCTGCATTACTGCTCGTCCAGCATCGGCATCGCCATGTTCCGCGACTGCGCCGAAGGTGTGGAGCAGTTGCTCAAATGGGCCGATATGGCCATGTACCGTGCCAAGGAGGCCGGCCGCAACGGCATCCGTTTCTTCGATCCGGCCATGCAAGCCAAGGTGGAGAACCGTGCTGCGCTGGAGCTGGACCTGCATGAGGCGCTGGCGCAGGGACAGTTCGAGTTGTATTACCAGATCCAGGTGGATGCGGCGCGCCGTCCGCTGGCGGCGGAGGTGTTGTTGCGCTGGAACCATCCGCGCCGCGGTCGCGTATCGCCACTGGATTTCATCCCGCTGGCGGAAGAGAGCGGGCAGATCCAGGCCATCGGCGCCTGGGTGCTGGAGGCGACCTGTGTGCAGATCAAGGCCTGGTCCGGTCAGCCGCTGCTGGGCAATCTGCCATTGTCGGTGAACGTCAGTGCACGCCAGTTCCGCCAGGAGGATTTCGTCGAGCAGGTGCAAGCTGCCGTGTTGCGCCATGACATCCCGGCGGCCTTGCTCAAACTGGAGCTGACCGAGAGTCTGGTGCTGGAGGATGTGGACGATTCCGTGCGCAAGATGCGCGCGCTCAAGGAATTCGGCGTGCATCTGTCCATGGATGACTTCGGCACCGGTTATTCCTCGCTGTCCTATCTCAAGAACCTGCCGCTGGACCAGCTCAAGATCGACCAGAGTTTCGTGCGCAGCATCGCCAGCGACAATGCCGACCGCGTGCTGGTGATGTCCATCGTGGACCTGGGGATGAACTTCGAACTCGACGTGGTGGCCGAGGGCGTGGAGACCGAGGCGCAGTTCCTGCTGCTGCACCGCTATGGCTGCGGCATCTTCCAGGGCTACCTGTTCAGCCAGCCCCTGGCTGCAGCGGAGTTCGAGCGCTATGTGCAGTCCATGCAGGCGCGCGCTGCGGTATCGTCCACTGCGCTCCTGCCGTCGACATGGGCTTGAGCAGCGCGCGGAACTAATCCTCCCGGCCTGGGTCGCAGGCCATGCCGCAATACATGGCAGGCCGATAGACGAAGTCCTGTGCATTGTCAACTTTGCAAAAAAAAAATCCTCATTAGAATCGCGCCCGCTTTCAGGAGAACGAGTGAATATGTCAGACAAGCATGCAGACAAGGTCAAGGTGTGGGACGTGCCGGTGCGCGTGTTCCACTGGTCGCTGGTGGCCGGTTTTGCTGCCGCCTACCTGTCGGCCGAGACGCACAAGATGACGGTACATGAATGGGTGGGCTATGCCTTGCTCGCGCTGGTGGCTTTCCGCCTGGTGTGGGGTTTCGCCGGCAGCCGGTACGCACGTTTCCGTTCCTTCATCTTTTCGTCGCAAGAGACATTGGCCTATGTGCGTTCGCTGCGCAGCGGACATCCGGTGCATTATTACGGACACAATCCGGCCGGTGCGCTGATGGTGTTTGCCCTGCTCGCTTTGTTGCTGGCTATTTTCGTCTCCGGGCTGGTCACCCTGGCGGTGATCGATTTCGACGGACCGTTGTTGTTCCTGGCCAACAGCGTCAGCGACGACACGGCCTATTTCTTCCGTCATCTGCACGACCTGCTGGTCAATGTGGCACTGGTGCTCATCCCGTTGCATCTGTTGGGTGTGGTGCAGGGCAGCCTGCAACACAAGGAGAACCTGGTGCGCGCCATGGTCACGGGCTGGAAGCCCAAGGCTGCGTCCGGGCAGTGACGGAACAATACTGATTTATCAAGAGGAGGAAGTCATGCAAGTGAAGCAACGTTACCGTATCGCGCTGGCGGGCGCGGTCATGCTGGCCTGGAGCGGGCTGGCGGCGGCGCAGGAAGCACCGTTCGATCTGTCCACCCCGGCACAGGCCTATGCCCAGCATGCCATGCCATTGATGCTGGCCTCGAACGATAGCGTGGTGACGCGCGAACAGCCGGCAGCGCTCGTGCCCGCCGCTGCGGAACCTGTCGAACCGGAAATTTTCACAGGCAGCAACGCCCACTTGGCTTTGGGTCTGTCTACCATCGTTGCGGCGATCGCCACAGCCACCACTGCACCGGGTGAAGGCTGTGAGCACAACTGCCCGCCCGTCAGCCAGCAGCCTCCGCGTGAGACCAACGGCACCCATGCCAAGCTGGCCAAGGCAACAGTGGCGCTGGCTGCGGCAACCGTTGCGACTGGTCTGATCTATCACTGGGACGACTTCAGCTTCGAAGATGGCTTGACCGACCCCGACAACCTGCACGTGATCCTCGGTGTGACCGGTGCGGCACTGATGGCCTACGCCACTGCCAAGTCGGCCGCTTCCAGCACGCCGGTGAGCCACGCCGGTATCGCCGAGATGGGCGCGCTGGGCATGGCCGTGGCGATCAAGCTGACCTGGTGATAAGGATAACGACATGAACAAACTGAGCGTAGTGTTGATGATGTGCGGCCTGCTGGCCGCGCCGCTGGCGCAAGCCACCCCGGCGAGCGACAGCCTGTTGGCGCAGTACAAGTCTGCAGGTGCGGGCAAGGCGAATCCCGCCAAGGCCAAGCAGGACTGGACGCGCGAAGAGATGGTGGAAGGCGAGAAGATGTCCTGCGCCACCTGCCATGGCAGCGATTTCAGCAAGCCGGGCAAGCATCACAAGACCGGCAAGGTGATCGAGCCGATGTCGCCCAAGGTGAATGCGGAGCGTTTCACCGATGCCAAGAAGATCGAGAAGTGGTTCAAGCGTAACTGCAAGGACGCTTGGGGCCGCGAATGTACCGCACAGGAAAAGACGGACTTCCTGACCTTCCTGCTGGCACAATGAACCTGGAGAATTGAGAGATGCGTATCACGATGAAGACCCTGATCCTGCTGGCTGGCCTGTTGTGCCTGCCGTATGCGGCGCAAGCCGAAGAACAATATTCCGACTGGCTGCTCAGCATTTCGCGCCAGAAGGAGTTCAACCCGGTCGCCAATGCGACCTATCAGGAAGAGTGCGGTTCCTGCCACTTCGCCTACTGGCCCGGTATGCTGCCTTCGCAGTCCTGGAAGAAGCTGCTGGATGCCAAGGCGCTGGAAGACCACTTCGGCGAGAACGCCGAGCTGGAGGCCGACACGCTGAAGGAGATCCGCGACTTCGCGCTGGAGAACGCGGCCGACAAGTCCTACTACAAGCGCGCACGCAAGATCGCCAAGGCGACCGAGAACGGCGAAGCGCCGCTGCGCATCACCGAGATCCGTTACATCAAGCGTAAGCACCACGAGATCCCGGAGAAGATGGTCAAGGGCAACAAGGATGTGAAGTCGCTGAGCTACTGTGACAAGTGCCACACTGAGGCCAAGAAAGGCGTGTTCGACAAAGACACCGTGCGCATCCCCAACTATCCCGATTGGGAAGACTGATCGACTGGCGTTAGCCAGCTGATGCATGAGGGCAGCTGCGGCTGCCCTTTTCTTTTGCCTGCCGGAGAATATATAGGCCTGTTTTCGGGTCGAGTTTTATCGCCTGCGCGGTTATAGTGGCGTGCGGAGCGGGGGGGCCTGTCATCCAACGAGGAGCAAGCATGCAGCCAGCCAAGCAACACGCCTTCGAATTCACCGGCAAGGGCGGTGAATATTTCCGCATCTGGATCGTCAATCTGTTGTTGAGCATCGTCACGCTCGGCATCTACAGTGCCTGGGCCAAGGTGCGCCGCTTGCAGTATTTCTACCGCAACACGCGTCTGGATGGCGCCAGCTTCGAATACCACGGCACGCCCATCGCCATCCTCAAGGGGCGCATCATCGCCGTCGTGCTGTTCCTGCTCTACAGCGTGGCGGGCAACCTCAATCCTTTGCTGGGCGTGGCCATCTTCGCGCTGGTCGCCGTGGTGATGCCCTGGCTGATCGTGCGTTCCTTGCGCTTCAAGCTGTACAACAGCAGCTATCGCGGCCTGCGTTTCAGTTTCGATGGCCAGACGAAGACCGCCTACAAGGTGTTCCTGCTGTTCCCCATCCTCACCGTCTTCACGCTCTATCTGCTGGCGCCGTTCACCCATCAACGCATCAAGCAATACCAGCACAACAACAGCCGCTTTGGCGCCACCGCATTCCGCTTCGATGCGTCGGTCGGCAATTTCTACGGCATCTATCTGGTCGCACTGGGCATCCTGTTGCTGGCACTGGTAGGCACATTGTTTGCGATGAAGTTGCACCTGCCTTTCCTCGCCTTGCTGCTGCCGCTGGTCTACCTGTATCTCATCGGCCATTTCGCGGTGAACCTGCCCAACCTGATCTGGAGCACCACCCACCTTGGCCCGCATACCTTCCATAGCGATATGCAGATCGGCAAATATCTGTGGATCGCCTTCACCAACCTGCTGGGCGTGATCCTCACGCTGGGCCTGTTCGTGCCCTTCGCGCAGATCCGCATGGCGCGCTACCGTTTCGCCTGTCTGGGCGTGATGGCGCAGGGCGAGCTCAGCGAGTTCGTCGCCGGGCAGTCGCTGACGGCCAGCGCCACCGGCGAAGAGACCGCCGAGATGTTCGACATCGACATCTCGCTCTGACGTGGTCGACGCACGCTATTTCGATGGCCGCACCGCCGCCGCGCAGGCGGTGGTGCTTTCCTGTGAGGCCGGTCAACTCTGCTTGCGCGGCAACGGGCAGGCACTGCATTGGCCGTTCGCGGCGGTGCAGGTCTCGGAACGGCTGGGAAATACGCCGCGCCGCCTCGACCTGCCCGAGGGCGGACATTGCGAAGTCACCGACCATGCCGGCCTGGATGCCTTGCTGCAACAGGCCGGGTATCGCTCAAGCTGGCTCGATGGCATGCAGCACAGCCTGCGCTGGGCGTTCGTCGCGGCCGTGCTCATCGTGCTGACCTTCATCGCGGCCTACCGTTATCTGCTGCCCTGGGGCGCGCAGGTGGTGGCGCAGCGCATCCCGGCCGGCATATTGCAGCAGATGGGTACTTCCTCGCTGGAGACACTGGATCGCACCTTGCTCGAACCCAGTACCTTGTCGCCCGAGCGCCAGCAGGCATTGCGCGCCGCTTACGCCAAGTTGCGCGCCTTGCCCGATGCCAAGCTGGCTTACCGCATCGAATTCCGCAGTGCGCCCAAGATCGGTGCCAACGCCTTCGCTTTGCCGGATGGCAGCATCGTCATGCTCGACCAGCTGGTGGCACTGACGCCGGACGACAATGAGATCCTCGCCGTGCTCGCGCACGAGCGCGGCCATGTCGAACGCCGCCATGCCTTGCGCATGGTGTTGCAAAGCTCGGCCGTCGGCCTCGCGCTCACCTGGTACATGGGTGACATCAGCTCGCTGCTGGCCACCGTGCCCGCCATGGTCGCGCAAGCCAGCTACTCGCGCGACATGGAGCGCGAAGCGGACGACTATGCCGCCGCCACCCTGCGCCTGAACGGCTTGTCGCCCTGCCTGCTGCCCGACATCCTGCGCAAACTGGAAGCGGCCCACGCCCAGCAGCAAGCCGAACTGCGACGGCATGGCGGCAAAGTGATGGACTATCTCGCCAGTCATCCCGCTACCAGCGAGCGTGCGGCGCTGCTGTGTCCCGCGCATTGAGTCGTCCGCTGCGGTATCATCGCGCGCCATGAAAGAGCCCATCGATACCCTGTCCCGCTTCCTGTTCGAACATCTGCCCATCCGCGGCGAGACCGTGCGTCTCAGCGAGGTGTGGCAGTCCGTCATCCAGCGCCATGACTATCCGCCCGTGCTGCGCGACCTGATGGGTGAACTGTGCGCCGCCGCCGTGCTGCTGGCCGCCACGCTCAAGCTCAAGGGCGCCATGGTGTTGCAGATCCACGGCAAGGGCGCGGTGAAACTGCTGGTGGTGGAATGCAGCGGCGATCTCGAATTGCGCGCCACCGCCAAATGGGAAGGCGAACTGACCCACGGCAGCTTGCAGGACCTGGTGGGGGACGGACGTTTCGTCATCACCCTCGATCCCAAGGACGGCAAGCAGGCCTATCAAGGCATCGTGCCGCTGGAAGGCGACAGCATCGCCGACATCCTGCAAAGCTACATGACGCGCTCCGAGCAACTGGAGACGCGTTTGTGGCTGGCGGCAGACAGCGCCAGTGCCGGCGGCATGCTGTTGCAGAAACTGCCCGAGCGCGGCGAAGCGCCCGACGCCGATGCCTGGAACCGCGTCACGCAACTGGGCGACACGCTCAAGCCGCAAGAACTGCTCACCCTGCCGGCCGGCGAACTGCTGCACCGCCTGTACCACGAAGAAGACATCCGCCTGTTCGAAGCGCAGGCCGTGGCTTTCCGCTGCACCTGCTCTCGCGACAACGTCGCCAACATGCTGCGCATGATCGGCCGCGACGAAGTGGACAGCATCCTCGCCGAACGCGGCGAAGTCGAAGTGCACTGCGAGTTCTGCAACGAACGCTACCTGTTCGACAGCGTGGACGTGGACGCGGTGTTCAGCGACCTGGCCGCGATGACGGCCAGCAAGACGGTGCACTAGGGAACATAGGGCAAGCCACACGAAGCTTTTATTGCACGGTGATTTCGTTTTCGGAAAGCAATGCTCTGAGATCGTGCAGGCGATTAATAGACGTTTCGGAAAGCGTATGTCCGGGGGAAAGGATCAAGGTGCCGTCTTTTAATCGGATGGGCTCCTTGAGGATCATTCCAGGCCGCAAACGGGATAGCGGCAAGGAGTTGCCAGCCTTGGTTTCACGTTTATTTCCAGGCGTCCTGCTGATTCCCTGATTCACTTTCACTCCGTCTGTTGGTCGTGATACGGGCGTCTCGAACCCCGGTACACCATTGGCGTCGGTCTTTACGGCTTCATACGCAACGGGAGAATGCAGGTGGAGGCGTTCGCTCATGGCTTGTGCCAGTTTTTCCTCGACGACGGCGGGAATGACGGGTTTGACCAGAAAGCCGTTGACATCAAGCGCCAGTGCGGTACCAAGTATCTCTGTTTGCGAGAAACCAGTAAGTACGACGATACGGGTTTCGGGTTTGGCAAGAGTTTTTCCCGCGCGAATCATCTGGATGAATTTCAACCCGCTCATGCCGGGCATGTTGATGTCAGTGAGGATGAGATCGAAGGTATGGGTCTCGAAAAGTCTTATGGCAGCAGGTGCACTTTCCACGTCATGGATGCTCGTATAGCCGAAATCCTGCAGGACGCGCAGGATGATCTTGCGGGTGAATTCATCGTCCTCAACGACCAGAATTTTGTGCTGGACCTGCTTCTGGGCGGAGATGGGCGAGGGAGATAGCAGGGCGGAGAATTTCTGTTTATAGCTTGCGACGAAATCATCGAACTTGACGAGGTCCATCGGCTGCGCGATGTAATAGCCCTGCACGGTATCGCAGCCGACCGATTTGAGCGCATTCCAGTCTTGCAGGTTCTCCACGCCTTCGGCGACGCTCTTGACCTGCAGCTTGTGCGCCATGTCGATGCTCGATTCGACCACGATGCGCAGGGCGTTGTTGTCGGCGAAGTCCTTGACGAAAGACTGGTCGATCTTCAGTTCGCTGAATGCGATGCGAGTCAGTTGTTGCAGGTTGGAGGAACCGGTCCCGTAATCATCGATGGATAGCGCAAAGCCGTTCATGCACAGGCGCGCCAGATTCTCCAGCGCCGGTGCGACATTGGTCATCGCGGCCGACTCGGTGATCTCCAGCACGATGTATTGGGGATCGACCCCCGCCTCGCGCACCGTTCGGGTGATCTTGTCTGCCAGTGTTGTATCGTCCAGCGAGACCAGAGACAGGTTGACCGAGAGGGTCAGCAGCTGTCCCTTGGCGTGGAACACTCGGCAGGCGGCCGCCGATTTCCTGAGGATGTGGAAGGTCAGTTCATCGATGTTGCCGGTCTGTTCAAGCTGGGGGATAAAGGAATAAGGGCCGATCACTCCATGTTCCGGGTGCACCCATCTGGCCAAGGCTTCCGCACCGACCAGACGGCCGGATTCCAGATCCACTTTGGGCTGGAAATAGGGTTCGAATTGATCTTGTTCGATGCCAAGCAGGATTTCGTCGAGGGAGAAATCCTTGCCAGAGGTGGGGGCGGGCCGGAGAGGTGTCGCGTCGTATTTTGCCAGCACATCCTTCAGGGTCGAGAGCAGCACCGGCTTCTCCATGGTGCCCAGCAGCGGGATGCCGTACATGCTGGTCATCCTGCCGACCGAAGCGAGCAGTTTGCCATCCAGCGAGCTGGTGAGGATGACGGCGATGTTCTTTCGCTCTTTGCCCAGATGCCGGAGAAATTCCATGCCGTCCATCTCCGGCATGTTCAGGTCGCAGAGCGCCACATGGGGCATCGGCGTTTCGGTATTGCCGCGCACGATGTCCAGCGCCTTCCGCCCATTACCGGCTTCGATCACCTTGGTGACTCCCAGCGAATTCAGGATTGTGACGAGGATGTTGCGCTGAAAATCATCGTCTTCCACCACCAGCACGTTCAGGTCTGCAATGTTCATTGTCCGGCTCCAGTTTGCCGAAGATCTGCGAGGTAGGTTTCCAGCCGGTTCAGCGCCTCATCCAGGCTGGCTTGCGATTGACGGGCTGCCTCCATGTCGCCATCGCGCGCGGCCTGCTCGATGGCGGAGCAGGCCGCGGCGAATTCGCCGGCGCCGACCATGCGGGATGAACCGCTCATGCGGTGCGCGGTCCTTTCCACGTCGAGCCGGTCGTTTCGCGCCAATCGTTCCTGCAGCTTCACTCTGTCGGTACGGATGTGGTTCATGAAATCCCGCAGGACGCCGTTGCGCGCGTCGGCATCGGCCACCACCTTTTCAAGGACCTCATGGTCGATGGGGGAGCCCTGTTTGACGGGGTGGGGTGCGGCGGTATCCAGGTCTTCCGTTTCGATATTCATCCACTGTGCGACCGTCTGGCGCAGTTGCGACAGGCTGGCCGGTTTGACCAGCAACGCATCCATGCCAGCGGCATAACATCGCTTGGCTTCTTCGGCCAGCGCATTGGCGGTCCAGGCGATCAGCGGTGTGTGCGGCAGCGATCTTTCGTCTTCGATCCGGCGTATCTCCCCGGCCAGCTTGTAGCCATCCATCTCGGGCATGTGGCAATCGCTGATGACCATGGCATAGCGGCCAGCCTGCCATTTCTGCAAGGCATCCAAGCCGTTCTCCGCTGTTTCGGCATTCATGCCGAGGAGTTTGATCTGCCGTGCGAGCAGCTCGCGGTTGATCGGGTGGTCATCCACCGCCAGCACCAAAGGCGCTCCTTCAGGGTCGTTGAATAAGGGTGGGACTACGCGCTGCTTCACTTCCGGGTGGGCCTGCGGCACGGCTTCGCCGGGGGCGCCGGAGACCGGCAGGGTGAGCGTGATGCTGAAGGCGGAGCCTTGGCCCAATTCGCTCTTCAGCTCGATCTGTCCGTCCATCATGTCGGCCAGGCGCCGGCAAATCGCCAGTCCCAGCCCGGTGCCGCCGTACATGCGTGCGGTATCCGCGCTCTCCTGGCGGTAGCGTTCGAACAGGCGCTGCTGCACATTCTCTGCGATACCAACACCGGTATCCTTGACAGAAAAACGGATGCGGTCGCCACTCTCGACATGGTTCACCAGTTCCGCGCGCAGTTCGATCTCGCCATGGTGGGTGAACTTGATGGCATTGCTGACGAAATTGTTGAGTACCTGCGAAAGGCGCAGGGGGTCGACAATATAGGCGGCGGTGAGACGCGCATCGGCATGTTGCCACAGCAGCAGCGACTTGCTGCTCGCCACGCGCGAATAGGTGTTCACCACCTCCTGCAGCAACTGCGGGATCGAAGTTGGCCGCGGGGAGAGTTCCAGCTTTCCTTCCTCGATCTTCGACCAGTCGAGGATGTCACTGACGATACGCAGCAGGCCCCTGCCCGAATCCCAGGCCGCATCCAGTGTCTGATGCTGCTCGTTGTCGAGCCGCGTCATGGACAGGAGTTCCAGCATGCCCAGCATGCCGGTGAGCGGGGTGCGTATCTCATGGCTCATCGTGGCCAGAAAAGCATCTTTCGCTTGATTGGCCGATTCGGCAGCGAGCTTCAATTCATTGAGTTTCAGCTCTCGCTCTTTACGCTCGCTGATGTCGGTAATGACCCAGATCTCGTTGTTCGGCAAGTTCGTTCCTGCGAGTGATCGTGCGACCAGGCGGACCCAGCCACCGCGATTGTGCGGTCGTTTCAGTCGCTGTTCACTGACGAACACTTCATTCCTGGCGAATTGGGAGCGGGCGGCCTCGATCTGCTTGGCGCCGCTCTCGGTACCGCTCAGTAATTCCGGCAATGATGCAGGCGGCTGCGTGCCGGCATCGCCGTTCCCCAGGATCGCCGTTACCTGGGGATTGGCGCGCACGAGTTTATCGTTCACGGTAAAAACGATCCCGACCGGGACACGCAAAAACTCTTGAATGCCAACAAGTCCGGGATATTTTAAGAGCCGTTCACACTAGATACCCCCAAACATACCCCCGCAGCCGTTGAATTCTACACCGTTCTACCGCAGGTCTT
>JAJZSA010000107.1 GCA_021822115.1 Pseudomonadota bacterium | reverse complement strand
ACCAGGCCTATGCCGCCGCCATGGCCAAGCTGCCCACGCCGCAACTGACGCGCGTGCTGGCCGCCGCCGTGGAGCGCCAGGCGCCGCCGCGCAGCGGCGGTTTCCGTCCCAAGATGCGCTATGCGCATCAGGGCGGTAGCAACCCGCCGCTGATCGTCATCCACGGCAGCGCGCTGGAGAAGGTGCCCGCCAGCTTTACGCGCTATCTGGAGAAATGCTTCGCCGATGCCTTCCGTCTCAAGGGCACGCCGCTGCGCATCGAATACAAGTCGAGCAAGAATCCTTTCGCGGACAAGACCCCCAAGCCGCTCACCGAGAGCGAGAAACGCGCCGCAGAGCGGGCGCGCATGCAGGTGCGCAAGCGCTACGGTTGACAGGCGATGCCGGCGCATCCGTTCACCAGACTCACCGCCCTGCGTTCGACCACCTGGTGGCTGATCGGTCTCGGCATCCTGTTCCTGCTGGTCTGGCTGGCGCCGGAATCGGCCGGGTTGCAGGGCACGGAGATCATGCCGCTGTCCATGCATGTCGCCATGGAGACCTTCGCCATCGTAGTGGCGATGATGGTGTTCGGCATCACCTGGAACGCCTATGCGCCGGAACGTTCCGGCAATGCGGTGATCCTGGCCACCGGTTTCCTGCTGGTGGCGTTGCTCGATTTCGGTCACATGTTCTCCTTCCGCGGCATGCCGGATTTCGTCACGCCGAGCGGGCCGGAGAAAGCCATCCAGTTCTGGCTGGCGGAGCGCTTCGTCGTCGCACTGATCCTGTTGCTGGTGGCGCTGCGCATCTGGCAGCGCCCCTTCGCCCGCACACAGACGCGCTATGGGTTCCTGGGCGGTAGTCTGGCCGCCGCCGCTGCGGTGTTCTGGCTCACGCTCTATCATCCCGATCGCTGGCCGCGTACCTTCGTCGAAGGCGAAGGTCTGACGTCTCTCAAGATCGCCATCGAATACCTGATCGCGCTGCTGCTGGGGCTGGCGGCGCTGCTCTATGCCAGACAGGTGCGGCAGAGTGACCCGCGCGAAACCGGCAACGCCTACCACCTGGCCGCGGCCAGCCTGGTCAGCATGCTGGGCGAGTTGTGCTTCGTGCTGTACAGCGAAGTGGACGATTTCTTCAATCTGCTCGGTCATGTGTACAAGGTGATCGGCTACCTGTTCATCTACCGTGCGGTGTTCATCGAGAGCGTGCGCGAGCCGTTCCTGCGGCTGGATGCCACCAAGAAAGCCCTCAAGCGTTCGCAGATGCTGCTGCAATCCATCCTGGAGAACGTGCCGGTACGCATCTTCTGGAAGGATCGCGACGGCCACTATCTGGGGGCCAACAAACGCATGCTGGACGATCTCGGCCTGCGCGAGGCCGATCAACTGGTGGGCAAGGACGACTTCGCGTTCTATCCGCCGGAGCAGGCGCGCGCCTTCCGTGCCGACGACCAGCAAGTGCTGCGTACATGCCAGCCCAAGCTCGACATCGAGGAGCCGATTCGCATGCAGGACGGCAGCGATGCCTGGCTGCTGACCAACAAGGTGCCCATGTACAACCTGGACGGCGAGGTGAACGGGGTGCTGGGCGCCTACAACGACATCACTTCCTTGCGCACCACCGAACTGCATCTCGCCGAGGCCAACCGCCAGTTGCGCGCACTCACGGTGAATCGCGAGGCGGCGCGCGAGGAGGAGCGCAAACGCATCGCCCAGGATCTGCATGATGAGCTGGGGCAGATGCTCACCGGCATGCGTATGGAGATCGGCCTGTTGCGCATGCAGTTCGGCGAGAGCGACCCGCGCTTGCGCGAATCTCTACAAATTTTGCGTGGCCAGGTGGACGACACCATCCAGGTGGTGCGCGACGTCGCCGCCAAGCTGCGTCCGGCAGTGCTGGACATGGGCATCGAGTCCGCCCTGGAATGGAAGGTGCAGGATTTCCGCCGCTTCAGCAAACTGCCCTGCGAACTGACCGTCGATCCGGGAGTGATACTGAGCGACGAGCAGGCCACCACCGTGTTCCGCATCGTGCAGGAAAGTCTCACCAACATCATGCGCCACGCGCAGGCGCGGCAGGTCGCGGTGCGCCTGTTGCAGCGCGAAGACCATTGCCTGCTGGAGATCGAGGATGACGGCGTCGGTTTCCCTGCGCAAGAGCGGCAGGGCAAGTCATTCGGCCTGATGGGCATGCGCGAGCGCGCCCTGGTGCTGGGGGGGGAACTCGAGATCGAGAGCGTCGCCGGGCGCGGCACGCGCATATCGGTACGCATCAGGGATTGCCAATGCAGGAGGAAAAGAGATGATCAAGCTGCTGATCGCGGATGACCATGCCATCGTGCGCGAAGGACTGAAGCAGTTGTTCGCGCTGGACGGCGGTATGCAGGTTGCCGGCACTTGCGTGAACGGCGCCGAGACGCTGGAGGCGTTGCGCACCGGGCGGCCCGACCTGCTGCTGCTCGACATGACCATGCCGGGCATCAGTGGCATCGAGCTCATCACGCGCATCAAGGCTTTGCAGCCGGCGCTGCCCATCCTGGTGCTGAGCATGCATAACGAACCACAGATCGCCCGCCGTGCGCTGGCTGCCGGCGCCGCCGGTTATCTGACCAAGGACAGTGATCCCGAGGTGCTGCTGGCGGCGATACGCAAGGTCGCCACGGGCGGGCGTCATATCGATGCCAGTCTGGTCGAGGCCATCGTGTTCGAGACCGGCATCGCCGGCGTGGAGGCGCCGCACGAGCAACTGTCCGAGCGCGAACAGCAGATCCTCAAGTTGCTGGTCGCCGGCAAGAGCATCAACGAGATCGCCGATGCGCTGATCATCAGCAACAAGTCCGTCAGCACGCACAAGGCGCGCCTGATGCAGAAACTCAACTTGACCAACAATGCCGAGCTGGTGCGCTACGGCGTCGAACATGCGCTGATCTGAATCGGGTAGGGAAATCCCTACATCGCTTACCTGCCTGCTTACACCGATTTCCACCTTGCCTGATGGTCGCGCCCGGCCATCGGCGGCATCCTTCGGCCCCTCGAATCGGCGGATGCCGTTCCCATGGATGCTGAAACTTCGTTCACCCTCGTGCTGCTGGTCGGCAGCGTACTGTCATTGCTGGGCTTCATGTCACAGCGGCCGCGGCTATCGCTGCAACGGCTGTGGTCGCGCTATTGCCGGCCGGCTGCGCGTGCCGGCGAGTCGGCCATGCTGTTGCACGCCGAAGGCGAGGCCGGCTTGCGCGTGCTGGCCGTACAAGGATGTGCGAGCGGGCTGTTGGCACCCATCGAAGCGGGCCACGACCTGGCCGCGCTGGCACGCGACGGTGGCGAAGCGCTGCGGCGTCTGTATGCCGATGCACGGCGTGCCGCACATGAACGCCTGAGCATCGAATACCGGGCGCAGATGCCGGCCGGTCGCTACGGACGGCGCGTCAGTTGCAGCGTGGGCATCTATCCCCATCCGGCAGCGGATGGCACACGTCAGGTGCTGTGTATCTTCCAGGATTGCCGTAGCGAGCATTGGCTGGAACGCCTGCTGCGCCGGCGGCGGCAGGAGTTCCGCGCCCTGGTCGAGCGTTCGCCCGATGCCATCGCGCGCTATG
>JAJZSA010000048.1 GCA_021822115.1 Pseudomonadota bacterium | reverse complement strand
CGGCTCCAGGTCGCCGGCGAGGATGCGCAGCAGCGTGGATTTACCGATGCCGTTGGGGCCGATGATGGCCACCTTCTCGCCCGCCTCGATGCGGAAGTTGACGTTGGAGAACAGCATGCGGTCGAAGCCCTTGGCCATCTTCTGCACTTCGACGGCGGTGCGGTGCAGTTTTTCGCGGTCATCGAACTCATAGCGGATGAACGGGTACTGCCGGCTGGACGGCTTGAATTCCTCGATCTTGATCTTGTCGATCTGGCGCGCACGCGAGGTGGCCTGACGTGCCTTGGAGGCATTGGCCGAGAAGCGGGCCACGAAGGCGCGCAGCTCGGCGATCTTTTCCTTGGCGCGGGCGTTGTCCGCTGCCTGACGCTCGCGCGCTTGCGTCGAGGCCAGCATATAGTCGTCGTAGTTGCCCGGATAGATGGTGATCTTGCCGTAGTCCAGGTCGGCCATGTGCGTGCACACGCTGTTCAGGAAGTGGCGGTCGTGCGAGATGATGACCATGGTGGAGTTGCGCTCGTTCAGCACATGCTCCAACCAGCGGATGGTGTTGATGTCCAGGTTGTTGGTCGGTTCGTCCAGCAGCAGGATGTCGGGATTGGAGAACAGCGCCTGCGCCAGCAGCACGCGCACCTTGAAACCGGGGGCCACCGCGCTCATCGGGCCGTTGTGCAGGTCGATGGCGATGCCCACCCCGTGCAGCAACTCACCGGCGCGCGCCTCGGCGGTGTAACCGTCGAACTCGGCGAAGGTGGCCTCCAGGTCGGCGGCACGCATGTAGTCTTCTTCGGACGCATCCGGGTTGGCGTAGATCGCATCGCGCTCGGACATCGCCGCCCACATCTCGGCATGGCCCATCATCACCACGTCCAGCACGCGCACGTCCTCGTAGGCGAACTGGTCCTGGCGCAGCTTGCCGAGGCGCTCGCCCTTGTCCAGCATGACCTCGCCCGAGGTCTGCGCCAGATCGCCGCCGAGGATCTTCATGAAAGTGGATTTGCCGCAGCCGTTAGCGCCGATCAGACCGTAACGGTTGCCCTCGCCGAACTTGACGGAGACGTTCTCGAACAACGGCTTGGCGCCGAACTGCATGGTGATGTTTGCGGTGGAAAGCATGGTGTGGTCTTAAAAATCAAGGCGCGCATTCTAGCACCCGGCCGTCCCGGCTCCTATGCAATAGCCGCATATCGCCCTGCAACGTTGACGCTCAGCGCACCTTTCCGCTACAGTGCGGGCGCAATCGTTGATCTCCGCATCAACGCCTGCAAAAGGCAAACCCGTCGAAAGGCGGGGACGCAAAGCCACCGGGCTAAAGGATGATTCCTATGCTAGCGGGGTTGCCAGGCTTCCAGCACCGCCCCGCTGTGGCATCCCCGTTCCCATGCGCCTTCCGGCTTTGCGTGTCATACGCAACGAAAGGGACACCCATGGAACCGCAGGACGACCTCGATTTCTCCGACTTCATCGCGTCGGCCATCCACGACATGAAGAACTCCTTGAGCATCCAGACCGGATTCCTCGAAGAACTGATGGGCAAATGCCAGCACACCGCCGATCCGCAGACGCTGAGCCGTCTGGGTCATGCCATCTACGAAGCCGGGCGCATGAACGTCAACCTGATCCAGGTGCTCAGCCTGTACAAGCTGGGCAAGTCCATCTACCCCATCGACATCTCGGAACACGCGGTGGACGAGTTGTTGCAGGATGTGGTGTTGCAGAACCAGTTCATCATGGAACAGAAGGGCATCCGCGTCAGCATCGACTGCGCGCCCGACTGCTTCTGGTATCTCGATCGCGACCTGGTGAGCGGCGTGCTGATCAACGCGCTCAACAACGCCTACAACTACACGCAGGACCAGATCCGCCTGGCCGCCCGGGTGCACGACGGCCTGCTGGAGATCCGCGTGGAAGACAACGGCCGCGGCTATCCGCCGGCCATGCTGCAAGAGCGCATCACCAAGAGCAAAAGCATCAACTTCCGCACCGGCAGCACCGGCCTCGGCTTCTATTTCTCTTCGCGCGTGGCCGAGATGCATCGCAACGGCGACCGCCTGGGCGCGCTCACCATCGAGAACGGCGGCGCCTTCGGCGGCGGCTGTTTCGTACTGACGCTGCCCTGAGCACCCTCACCATTTTTCGCAGGAACACGACATGAGCAAACCCCTGAACCAATCCACCGCCCTGGTCATCGACGACTTCCCCAGCATGCGCACCATGATCATGGGCTTCCTCAAGTCCATGGGACTGACCCGCCTCAGCAACGCCGGCACGGCCAAGGACGCGCTGGACCTGCTGGCGCAACAGAAATTCGACATCGTGATCTGCGATTACAACCTGGGGCACGGCCAGAACGGCCAGCAGATCCTGGAAGCGGCGCGGCACAAAGGCTACATCGGCTATGCCACCATCTGGGTGATGGTGACCGCCGAGAAGACCATGGACATGTTCATGGGCGCCGCCGAGACCAAGCCCGACGATTACCTGCTGAAACCGGTCACCGAAGCATTGCTGGAATCACGCCTGCACAAACTGATCGAGAAGAAACAGGCACTCGAACCCATCGAACGCGCGGTGCGCGCCAGGGATTACCTGAAGGCGCTGTCGCACTGCAACACGATGTTGCAGAACCCTTCCGGCACCAGCCAGGACGTGCAGCGCATCAAGAGCGAGCTACTGATGGAGATGGGCGACTTCCAGAACGCCAAGAGTTTCTTCGAGGGCCTGCTGGCGGCGCGCAGCACCGCCTGGGCGCGCACCGGACTGGGCAAGGTGCAGTTCATGAACAAGGAATACGAAGCTGCCCGCGACAGCTTCCAGGCCGTGCTCAAGGAGAACAAGATGTACCTGGAAGCGGCAGACTGGCTGGCCAAATCCCTGGATGCGCTGGGCGATCACCAGCAGGCGCAGAAGGTGCTGAGCGATGCCATGGCACTGTCGCCCAATGCCGTGGCACGCCAGCAGCGCCTGGCCGATAGCGCGCTGAAGAACGGCGACCTGGAACTGGCGCAATCCGCCTACGAGAAAGCGATCAAGCTGGGCGAGCATTCCGTGCACAAGAACGCCGGCGCCTATGCCGGACTGGCCAAGGCATTGACCGCACGCGACGAGCCGGAGGCCGCGCTCAAGGTGCTGGGCAACAGCCGCACCGCCTTCAAGGACGATGCCGCCGCCATGTTGCAGACCGCCGTGGCGGAGAGCCTGGCCTACCGCGAGCTGGGCGAGGCGCAAAAGGCTGCCGCCGCACTCAGCGAAGCGGAGACCATCGCCGCCGCACAACCTGAACTGGCCGACAGCAACACCGCCATGGACATGGCCGCACTGATGCTGCAACAGGGTGACAAGGAGAAGGCCATGGCGCTGCTCGCCAGCGTGGTGAAGAACAACCACGAGAATGCCGGCGTGCTGCAACAGGTGCAGGGCGTGTTCGCCACTGCCGGCATGCAGGAGGAGGGCGCCGCTCTGATCAAGCAGGCGGCGCAGGAGGTGGTGAGCATCAACAACCAGGGCGTGAAGCTGGCCAACGAAGGCAAGTTCGAGGAAGGCATCGCCCTGCTGCGTCAGGCCGTGGGCGCGATGCCGAACAACGACCTGATGCTGACCAACCTGTGCGGCATGATGATCGGGCTGATGAACCGCACCGGCAAGGATGCCGAGATGGTGACCGAAGCCCGCGCCTTGCTGGACAAGGTCGGCCGCATCAATCCCGCCAACAAGAAATACACCCTCTACCTCAACCTGCTGGGGAAGATGGCGAACGCCGAGTGAATGAAGACCGGCCATGACACTGCGCGCTCAGCATTGACCCGGATGGGCTTCGATGGCCAAGCCGAACGATAAGGACGACAAGAAAAAGAAGAAACGGCCGATCGTCATCCGGCGCCGGCGCATCGTCACGCGCGGCCGTCATGCCGGCACCTGGAAGATCGCCTATGCCGATTTCATGACCGCGCTGATGGCCTTCTTCCTGCTGCTGTGGCTGTTGCCCACCGTGCCGCAGCAAGACTTGCAGGTGATCGCCCGTTTCTTCCAGACTCCGTTGCATGTGGCGCTGGCCGGCGGCCAGAGCACCGATGCGCGCGCCTCCGTCATCCCCAGCCGCTACGGCGAGGATAAAGCGCTCAGCGAAGGCCAGGTGCAGCGCGGCGACCGTCCTGCCGTGCTCGGCAACCTGATGGAGAACGATACGCACCGCCTGCTGCGCCGACAGGAACTCGACCGTCTGCGCGGACTGAAGGCACAACTGGAACAGCTGTTCGACAGCGACCCGCGCCTGTCGCGCTTCCGCCAGCAACTGCGCGTCGAGCTGACCACGGAAGGCTTGCGCATCCTCATCTTCGACGACCTGGAGCACCCCATGTTCGCCATCGGCAGCGCCCGCCTGCAACCCTATGCCGCCGAGATCCTGGACGCGGTCGGCGCCGCCATCGACCCGCTGCCCAACAAGATCAGCCTGTCCGGCCATACCGATGCCTCGCCCTATCCCGGCAACGAGCGCTATTACAGCAACTGGGAGCTGTCCACCGACCGTGCCAATGCCGCACGCCGCCAGCTCATATCGGGCGGCATGTCACCGGACAAGATACTGCGCGTGGTCGGCCTCGCTTCCTCGGTACTGTTCAACACGCAAGACCCCTATGCGCCCAACAACCGGCGCATCAGTATCATCGTGCTCAATCAAGAGATGGAACAAGCCATCACCCGACAGACCGTGCCGCAGATGTCTGCCACAACGACCACGCAACTCGAGTGAACTGAGCTCATGCAAATGGCGTTTCCGCAGTCGCTGGCGCCGAACTGCGGTGGTATTTGCCGTGGGTAAGGTATTGTTTAAGAAGGACCGCGTCTAACCCCCTTGCCGCCTGCTCCCCGGGTTCGGGGGGTTGGTGCGCCTGCCGCCATCGGCTATGCTGGTGAAAACTATACCCATCATGGCTCTGCTCATCCCGGCCCCTCTTCTTCGCCAGTTCGCCCGCCTCCTGCGGGCGTTGTTGTTTCCCTGTCTGGTCGGAGTGGCGCAGGCTTCCGTGCTCGAGCTGGAGCACGCGGAATATGTCCTGCAAGACACCCCGCCGACAGCGACCTCCGAATGGCAATCGGTCGGGCTGCCCGACCTGTGGAGCGTGAACCACCCCGGCTATGGCGGTGATGTCTGGTACCGCCTGCGCTTCCATCTGGATGAGGCCCCGCGCGAGGAATATGCGGTCTACCTGCCGCGCCTGTGCATGAATGCGGCAGCTTGGCTCAACGGCACCTTCCTCGGCAGCGGCGGCCGTTTCACGGAACCGGTGGCGCGCAACTGGAACCGGCCCTTGCTGTTCCTCGCCCCGCCCAGCCTGCTGCATGCCGGGGAGAACACCCTGCTGATCCGCGTCAACTCGCCGGTGTATTCGCTGGGCAGCCTGTCCACCGTACAGGTCGGGCCGGAAAGTGCCTTGCGCCCGCCCTATGAGGAGAAGTTCTTCCTGCGCATCACTCTCAACCAGACCGCCGCGCTGATCATCGCCATGATGGGCATGTTCATGCTGGCGTTGTGGTGGCAGCGGCGGCAGGACACGATGTATGGCCTGTTCGGCCTGTCGGCGCTGGTGTGGGCATTCAATGCCAGCAACCTTTTCCTGCAGGCCATCCCGCTGCCGGCCCCGCTGTGGGAACGTCTGATCCAGTCCAGCTTCCAGGTATTCGTCGCCTTGCTGATGCTCTCCCTGCTGCGTTTCCTCGGACTGCAACAACGGCGGCTGGAGAAGCTGCTGTGGCTGATGATGATCGGCTCCCCGCTCAGCCTGTTGCTGTTCAGCGAAAGCTGGCTGGCACGCATCGCGCTGCTGTGGCATGTCATCACGCTGGTCTGCAGCCTGCTGGTGATCGGCTACCTGTTGCGCGCCACGTTCCGCAAACCGCATTTCGACACCGGGCTGCTGACCAGCGCGCTGGCTGTCAACATCGTGCTGGCCGTGCACGACCTGATGCAACAGGCCGCCATCCTGCGCAACGGTGACAGCCACTGGCTGCACTTCGGCGCCCCGCTATTCTTCCTGGTGGTGGGCGGCATCCTGGTCAACCGCTTCGTGCAGGCGCTCAACCAGATCGAGCAATTGAATGCCGACCTGGAACAGCGTGTGCGCGCCAAGCATGCCGAACTCGAAACGCAATTCGCCACCACGCAGAACATCGAGAAGCAGCGCGCCATGCTGGAAGAGCGCAACCGCATCTACCGCGACCTGCACGACGACATGGGTGCCAAGCTGCTGGGGCTGGCCATCTCCGCCCAGCGCGCCAGCCTGCACAAGGAGGCCGATCTCGCACGCTCCGCATTGCAGGACCTGCGCGACGTGGTATCGCGCTCCACCCACGCCGCCACGCCGCTCGCCGACCTGATGGCCGACTGGCGCATGGAGACCGAGCAGCGGGTGGGTGCCGCCGGACTGCAACTGGAATGGCGCTTCCCCGACCGCGAGGCCGATCTCGACGTCAGCCCGGAAGCCGTGCTCAACCTGACGCGCATCCTGCGCGAAGCGGTGACCAATGTACTGCGCCATGCGCAGGCCAGCCGCATCCGCATCGACATGCAGCTCGACGAGGGTCATTTCGCGTTCAGCGTGGAAGACGACGGCATCGGCCTCCCGCCACAAGCCGAACCGCATCGCGGCATGAGCAGCATGCAGGCGCGCGCGGCGGCACTGGAGGCAACGATCGACTGGCATCCGCTGGCACCCGGCTGCCGCGTTGTACTGCGCATGCCGCTGGACAAGCTGGTACGGAGAGGCGCTGCACATGAATCCGCTGCTTAAACGGCCCACTTACCTGCTGCTCATGCTCTGGCTGCTCTGTCTGGTGCTGGGAGCGGGCGCGATCTGGCATGCCGCCCGGCAGCCCTCGCTCGGGCTGGCGCTCGAAGCCGTCAAAGATGAGGTGCGGGTCGCCAAGGTGCTCGCTGCGCAAGGCGCGGACATCCCGTCCGGTGCGCGGATACACAGCTTGAACGGCATGGCGATCCGGGGCGGCGACCTCAACAACGATCCGGACGTGATGCTCAGCTTCGCCGAGATGGACGAATATTTCGCGCGGCTGGATGCGTTCAGCGCGATCCTGCACGGCGGCGATGTACGCGTTGCTTGGTCCAGTGGCACCGCGCCCGTGCAGACCACGGTCATCCATCCGCATACACGGGACTGGCACGACCTGCCGGTGGCGTTCTGGTTCGTGTGGCTGGTGGGCAGCCTGTGCCTGCTCATCGGTGCCTGGATCTACGTGCTCAAACCCGGTGAACAAGCGACCCGGCTGTTCGCACTCAGCGGCCTGCTGCTGATGGTGGCCGCCTTCCCGACTGCGGTCTATTACGCGCGCGAACTTTCATACAGCGGCACGCTGCTGCGCACGCTGCTGGCGATCAATCATTTCGGTGCCTACCTGTATGTGGCTGTCATGATCGGCCTGTTCCTGAGCTATCCGCGCGTGCTGGCGCGGCCGGTCCACCTGTGGTGGCTGGCCGTGCCCTATCTGCTGTTGTTCGTGCTGGACGCCACACACACCTTGGTGCGCGCGGAAGACCATCAGCTGGCCATCGCCACGGGACTCTTGCTGATGTTCGCCGCCGCCGCAGCGCAATGGTGGCTGACCCGCCTGCAGCCGGTGGAAAGGGCGGCGTTGCGCTGGTTCCTGCTGGCGATGCTGGTCGGGCTGTCACTGACCACGGCGACGCTGATCCTGCCGCCCCTGTTCGGGGTGCCGCCGCTGATGAATACGGCCTACACCTTCGGCTTCTTCCTCATCATGTACATCGGCATCGCGCTCGGCCTGCGCCGCTATCGCCTGTTCGACATGAATGAATGGGCCTACCGCGTGCTGCTGTGGGTGGGTGGGGCGACGTTGGTGGTCGTGCTGGATGGCCTGCTGATCGTGGCCGGCCTGTCGCTGGGCGTGTCGCTCGGCCTCAGCCTGCTGCTGAGCGGCTGGCTGTATTTCCCGCTGCGGCAATGGTTGTGGCAGCGCATGGTGAACCGGCGCATCCCCAGCTTCGAGAGCCTGCTGCCGGAGCTTTCCGCCGTCGCCTTCGCCGCCGGGAGCGAGACGCAGCACGCCCTGTGGCAAGCCTTGTTACGGCGCATCTACGAACCGCTGGAACTGCAGGCGGCGGACGCGAACGAGGCGGTGGGCATCCGTGACGACGGACTGGTCATGGTGGTGCCGGGCAGCGGCGAACTGCCGCCCCTGCGCCTGCGCCATGCCGGGCACGGTGCGCGCCTGTTCTCCACGCGCGATGCCGCCTTTGCCGCCTCGCTCAGCCAGGCGCTGGAACGCATGCTGGGCGGACGCCAGAGTTTCGAGGAAGGTGCCTCGCAGGAGCGGCAGCGCATCTATCGCGACCTGCACGACGACATGGGCGCCAAGCTGCTCGGCCTGGCGATCTCGGCCCAGCGAGCCAACATGCCCAAGGAAGCCGACCTCGCCCGCTCCGCCTTGCAGGACCTGCGCGATGTGGTGTCGCGCACCACCCATACCGCCACCCCGCTCGCCGATCTGCTGGCCGACTGGCGCATGGAGGCGCAGCAGCGCGTGCAGGCGGCAGGACTGGAACTGGCATGGCGCTTCCCGCAACAGGAAGCCGACCTCCCGGTGTCGCCCGAGGCCGCCCTGCATCTGAGCCGCATCCTGCGCGAAGCACTCAGCAATGTGCTGCGCCATGCCCAGGCGCGCCACCTCCACATCGATACCCGTCTCGACGCAGAGCGATTCAGTCTCAGTGTGTCGGATGACGGCATCGGCCTGCCCGCACAGGCCGCGCCGCACCGCGGCATGAGCAGCATGCAGGCACGCGCGACGGCACTGGGCGCCACACTCGATTGGCAACCGACGACGCCGCACGGCTGCCGCGTGACGCTCTCCGTGCCGCTGTCCGCGCTCACCCCCTGAACGAGGGGGCAGACAGCCAGGCCGCCTCGGCTATCATGCCCCGCCATGAAGACCGCCCTCATCTTGGACGATGTCGCCGATTCGCAGACCTGGCTCAGCCAGGCGCTCGGCACTGCCTTTCCCGGCCTCGTAATGCACTGCACCGGCAGTCTGGCCGAAGCGCGCGCCTGGCTGGCGGCACATCCCGCGCCCGACATCGCGCTGATCGATCTGGGGCTGCCGGACGGCAGCGGTGTGTCGCTGATCGCCGAGCTGAACCGGCGTGCACCGAAAACGCTGTGCATCGTCGCCAGCATCTTCGACGACAACGAGCACCTGTTCCCCGCGCTGCGCGCCGGGGCACAGGGCTACCTGCTGAAGGACCAGCCGCTGACACAGATCGTCGAATTGCTGAAGGGCATCGCGGCCGGTTCGCCGCCGTTGTCGCCCGCCATCGCGCGCAAGCTGCTCGGCCATTTCCAGCCCGCGCCACAGCCCGAGCTGGAACCCCTGACCGAACGCGAGACCGAGGTGCTGCGCTACATCGCCAAGGGCATGACCCTGCCCGAGACCGCACGCATCCTCGGCATCAGCGCGCACACCATCTCCGGCTACGTGAAGAACATCTACCGCAAACTGAACATCTCCTCGCGCGCCGAAGCCGCCATGACGGCGCGCAATCTCGGCCTGATCTGACCCCCCGAACGCGGGGTTGAGGCCACTCCCCCTGCCTCATAAAGTGCGCCCGCGGGAAGGGTTTCTCCTCGAGCGGCAGTACAGCACATTGCATGGCTCTTCCCGCACCACGACGAGGGCGGTTCGCGCCGCCAGGGAAATCAAAACGACTAATGGAGACAACATGGGATTCAAGAAGCTTTCCACCCTCAGCGCGCTGCTGATCGGTGCGACCGCACTGCTCAGCGGCTGTGCATCCGGCCCGAAATATTTCGACAACAACCAGCTCGCTTCCAACAAGGAGGCGATGGTGAAGGAGTTCACCGATTCCGACGGTTCGCGCCATATCCGCAAAGTAAGCGGCAAGAAGGTCATCATCCCCACCTTCCAGGTCGAGTTCCTGGTCAAGACCGGCGGCGCAGCCGGCAGTTACGACGCGATGAGCAAGAACCGCGCGAATGCCAGCGCCAGCTACACGATGAAGGGCGTGAGCGAGAAGACCATGCAGGGCATCACCGACCAGTTGTATGCCCAGTTCGTGAAGGACCTGACCGCCGCGGGCTACACCGTGATCCCGCAAGCTGAACTGGCGAAAAATGAGCATTACAAAAAGCTGGCCGCCAAGTTCGACAAGAAGTCGCCGTTCAAGGACAGCAGCCTGCTCGGCGGCAACGACGAATCGCTGTTCTTCGCGGCCAGCGGCCAGCCGATGTACTTCTCCATGGATGACGGCAAGGGCGGCATCGGTAACGTGTTCAGCCAAGCCGGTAGCGGACTGGGCGGCGAAAGCATCATGGACATGGAAGGCGAGATGATGCACACCTTCGACGCTGCACTGGTGCGTCCGCGTTTCGTGGTCGGCTTTGCCAGCGTGGCCGAATCCGGCGGCAGCAGCTCCGCTTCCGTCAGTGCCCGCATGGGTGTGGCGGTCGCCTCCAAGGAATCCAAGATCATTTTCTATCCCGAGACCTACAAGATCATCGGCCGCGACAAATACAAAGTGGACAGCGACCGGGGCGAGGTCTTCCTGAAGAAGCCGATCCTGGCCGGGGACAATGTGGTGAACGAAGTGGCGAACGTCACCTCCACCGGCACCCAGGTCGGCATGGTCGCACTGACCGCATTGAGCCTGCTGTCCGGGTCTGGCGGCAGCTATGCGCACAAGGACTATGAAGCGCGCATGAACGAAACCGCCTACAAGGAGGCCGTGCTCAAGCACCTCACCGCCACCTCCGAGATGCTGGTGTTCAAAGCCAAGTCGGAGTGATCCCAGCAACCCTTCAAAGCCGCCCGTCCTGTACGGGCGGTTCTGTTTCCAGCGTTAGTTTTTCAGGGAGGAATCGATGCGAACCGGAAGACCTTTCATCGCGGCATTGTTGCTGCTGTCCCTCTGCTTGCCGCAAGCCCATGCCGCCTTATTCCCCATCCTTGGCGCA
Organism: Pseudomonadota bacterium; assembly: GCA_021822115.1. The sequence continues at coordinate 8,175 of JAJZSA010000048.1, read as the reverse complement.
CTCAACGCCGATGGATTGGCCGTCCCTTTCCGCGAAGCGATGACGCCGCCACAGGCAGGATTGCAGCCGACCTTGAGCAACAACCGGGTGGGTGTCACCGATGAACAGGGTAACTGGGTGTTGCAACCCGACAATTATCAGTTCGTGATGGTGCTGGACGAGAACCGCTTCATGGTCTGGCAAACGGCAATGATCTACCCCCCTATCCTCGGAGCCGCGAATTTTCCAAAAGTCGGTACCACTGTTAAGAATCCCCTGTACATCGTCGACCGCAGCGGCAATAAGGTCGCCGACGCACCGCCTTTCGCCCTGGAGCTGACAGACATCGACACCACCGAGACCCCTCATCTCTACAGTTTCGAGGCAGTACGTGACGGGAAGGAGTATTACGGCGTGATGACGCACGACCTGCGCGTGATCGCGCAGGACGAAAAGATCAAACTTCCCGTCATCACCGACCGCCACATCATCTATGGCGAACCCGTCGACAAAGACAAGAATAGCTATCTATCCGTATCCCGGGTCTACGACCATCAAGGCAACCTGATCTCCGATGTGCCACACATCGGCAACCATGCCAATCAGGACAGCGGTTTCCATAACGGTCTTGCCGTCAGCTACGACCCGGAAAAGAAACGCATGGGTTTCATCGACACGGCAGGCCACTGGGTGATCGAACCCAAATATTTTGGCGCCCGTCCCTTCTACGACGAGGTGGCGGTAGCCATCACGTCGAATGATCCGGACGAATTGGAGGGGATGCTGATCGACCGCAACGGCAAGAAAGTCGCCTCCCTGCCCGATGCGCTCTGCTACAGCCAGGCCGAGGGCGGCCGTATCTTCGCTCAGGTGAAGATGGGCGACAATGGCTACGGCTATCTGCTGGATTACACGGGCAAGAAGATCGCCAAGCTCTCCGGCAACTATTGCAGCAAGCTGAAATGGTTGGGCGACAAACATTTTCTGCTGAACGATTCGGTGTTCAACGCTGACGGACAGAAAGTGCATTTCGGCAATTACCCGTTAGCCTATAGCAGAGTGATGTATACCGATCGGGAGAAGGGCTTGCTCTATGTCCAAGGCAATGACGACTCCCCGCGCAGCCAGGCGCAGTTCAAGCAGATGGAGCAGGAGTTCTATGACAACGTCGCGTTGCGGCCGGTCGGCAATGCCAGATGGAGCGAGCTGAAAGAACCGGACTTCCACGTCTATCAGGTGACGCGCCTGTATCTGGACGAATACTGGCAGCCGGGCAACCGCTTTGATTACCACCTGGTCACACTGGCCGTGGAGGTCAAGATGCGCGACGGGCGCAGCATGCGCGATCCGCAGTTCGTGCTGGCGACCGCAGGCTGCATGCCGCGGCCCGGCATGCGATTCATCGCCCAAGGCATCCTCACCCCCGACGACCCGGACAAGAACGACTTCGTCGAATACACGACTTTCACCGAGTTCCTAGAAGACAAGACCGATGAGGAATACATCATCGAATCTCAACGCGGCATCCCCTGCAAGACCACACGCCTGATCGATGGCCAGGTGCCGCGCCCGGCTGCTGCCAAACCGTGAGGCCATGATGCGTAAATCAACACTCAAACCCCTGCTGTTCCTGTTGCTGGCGGCATTTGCCGCTTCCTCCCATGCCGACTGGCGCAGCCAGTTCGACGCCGACCGCTTCAGCACGCGCATGAACGAGATGCTGCGCGCCGAACAACGCAGCACCGACGGCATCATCGCCGGTGCGCTAGCCGACATGGCGCGCCAGAACGCCGGCTATTACGAACGCCGCGCGCGTGAACGTGATGCGCGCTTCGCCGCCTTCCAGCGCGCGATGGCCGAGGCCGAGGCGGCGGAACGTGCCGAGCGCAAGGCGGCGATGGCCGCCGCAGCCTCCCTGCCGCGCGAACCCAGCGGTTTCGAGATCCTGCAGCGCATGGAGGCCGCCGCACGCAATGGCGATGCCACGGTGGCGCGCACGCTGGGCGACGCGTATCGCGCCGGGGTCGGTGCGGCGCAGCAGAACGCCGCCACCGCCGCGCAGTGGTACGAACTGGCCGCCCGCGGCGGCGATGCGCTGGCTGCCAGTGCGCTCGGCGCGATGTATGCCAACGGCATCGGCGTGGCCAAAGACGATGCGGCCGCGTTCCGCTATACCTTGCAGGCGGCGCAGGGCGGCGAAGAGACCGCGCTCGGCAACGTCGGCACGATGTACGAGTTCGGCATCGGCACGCAGCAGAACGACGCCGAGGCGGTGCGCTGGTACAAGCAGGCGGCCGACAAGGGCAGCACGCGCGGGCAGAGCGGCTATGGCCGCGCGCTGTTGCTGGGCAAGGGCGGTCTCGCCGCCGATGCGGCGGCCGCGATGAACTATCTGCGGCCGGCTGCGAACGCGGGCGATACGGCGGCGCAGATGTTCGCTGCCCAGACGCTGATGACTGGCAACGGTGTGCCGCGCGACACGGCGCAGGCGCTGCAATGGTATGAGTCCGCTGCGCGCGATTTCCCGCAACTCTACGGCGACCTCGCCTCGCTCTATGTGAACGGCGCGCAATACGGCATCGCGCAGGATCGCGCGAAGGCCTTGCAGTATGCGCAACGCGGCGCCGAGGCGGGCGATGGCATGGCGATGTATCTGCTGGCCGACGCCTATTTCAACGGTCGCGCCATCGGCAAGGACGATGCCGCCGGACGGCAATGGATCGCGAAGTCGGCCCAGGCCGGCTATGCGCCGGGCATGTATTCCTACTCGCTCTGCCTGACGCAGGGGGTGGGCGGCGCGGTGGATCACGCCGAGGGCGAGCGCTGGCTGCTGCGGGCGGCGGACGCGGGCGTGGTCAAGGCGCAGTTCGATGCCGCCATGCTGTTGTTCCCCGGCACCCCCAACACGGCAGCGGATATCCCGCGCGCAGTGCGCATGATGCGTGCGGCGGCGGAAGGCGGACATGCCGAGGCACAGGCCAACTACGCCAACTTCCTCGAAGTCGGCGAACTGGTGCCGGTCGACCCCGTCGCCGCACGCGACTGGGCGCGACGCAGCGCCGAGCAGGGACATCCGATGGGACTGATCAATTACGGCGACATGCTGCTGCGCGGGGTCGGCGGGCCGCGCGACAACCGGGGCACCGCGCTGCTGGCACAAGCGGCGGAGATGCCCGCGCCCTATGGCCCGCATGCGGCGCTGACGCTGGGCCGCTATCACCGGGACGGACAATATGTCGTGCGCGACGTAGCGCAAGCTCGCCAGTGGCTGGAGAAGGCCCACGCCCTGGGCCACCCCGAAGCCGAACAGGAATTGCAGACGCTGCGATAGAAATCCCCCCGACCAATCTGACGACAAGGAATCTCACCATGACATCCACGACCTCTCTCTTGCCGCAAACCTTCCTGACGCGGAGCCTGGCCTGTGCACTGCTCACCGCCTGCCTCGGTATGTCTGCTGCATCCGCCGCCGAAGCTGGAAAAGCACAGCAAGCCTACGATGCGGCAGGCGCACGTTTCGAGGCCGAGGACTATGCCGGCGCGATCGCGCTCTACGACCAGGCGCTGAAGGCCGATCCCGATTTCATCTCCGCTTACAGTGACCGCGGACTCGCCAAGCTGAACATCAAGGATTTCAAGGGTGCCATCGCGGATTACGAAGCCATCCTGAAGCGGAAGAAGGATGCCGACGAGGCTTACGCCTATCGCGGACGGGCCAAGGCTGGCCTCGGTGATATCAAGGGTGCATTGGCCGACTATGACAAAGCGATCAACCTCTGCCCGACCTGCGGCTATTTCTATCTCAACCGGGGCAAAGTGCACTTGCAGGCGGGCGACAAGGCCAAAGCCAAACAGGATTTCCTTGAAGCACAGGACCGGGGCATCTTCGATGCAGAAGAATTGCTACAGGGGCTTTGATCACATTCGATGAACGCCCGAATCCCCCGCTGCGGCGGGGGTTTTGTTTTCTGCGGTGCTCGTGCCGACTGGTTTAAACTCCCGCCCTCACACGCACCGCTCCGTTCCCATGACCGAGAAGACCATCAACATCACCAAGCTCGTCAACGACAGCAACGACGGGCTGAGCGCGGAAGAACGTGCCGGACTGAAGAAAAAGCTGGCGGAGGCACTACAGGCGCTTTCGACCACCACTGACGTTGCGCCACTCCCGCGCGCCAGATTGCAGCTCGACGTCGCCGAAATGTTGAATGCACTGGAGCGCCGCAAGGAAGCCTGGGATATCGCACGTGAGGCCTTCTTCATCTGCATGCAGCACGAGGCTTGGGCGGATGCCGTGGAAGCCTGCGACGTGCTGTTCCAGGCACAGCAGCCGGATTCGCTCGCCGCGCTGGGCATGGGCATCTGGCTGTCCGTCACCTTCCCGGTCGATCCCGAGCTGACGGTGGCGATGTTGGTCCACGTGGTGGACGAGACGCCGAACGATTCCGACGGCGCGGCCGTCGCTGCGATGGTCGCACGCTATGTGGTGGATCTGCGCGCCAGCGACGAACGACACGGCGATCTGAGTTTCCTTGCCGACCGCCTGATCGCCCTGGTCGCCCAGCGCCACAGCAACGTGCAGGATCAGGCCGCCATGGATCGCTGGCTGGATCACCTGCAACTGCGTGACCCGCAGGTCTTCCTGCCGCGTCTGGCTGCGGTGGTGGATGCCATCGTGGGCGACAAGTGGTGGTTCGACCGCGACGTGCTGCGCGCCAGCCTGCCGGATTGAACAAGCCATAGTCTGCGCTCCCGGCCAAATCGGCTAGAATCCGGGCATCGTTTTCCGCAGGCATCCCATGGTCCCCCATCTCACCACTGCGCTCAAAGGTCCGCTGCTGGAACTGGAGCAGCGCATCATCGCCGCCCAATCGCAGATCGAACACTGGTTCCGCACGCAATGGCAGGAGCACACGCCGCCGTTCTATTCTTCGGTGGACCTGCGCAACAGCGGCTTCAAGCTGGCGCCGGTGGATACCAACCTGTTCCCCGGCGGCTTCAACAACCTGAATCCGGATTTCGTGCCGCTGTGTGTGCAGGCGGTGCAGAGCACCATCGACAAGGTGTGCCCGGAAGCGCGCGGCATGCTGCTGATCCCGGAGAACCACACGCGCAACCAGTTCTATCTGCAGAACGTGGCGCAACTGGCGCTGGTCATGCGCCAGGCCGGCCTCAACATCCGCATCGGTTCGCTGCTGCCGGAGATCACCGCGCCGACCACGCTGGAACTGGCGAACGGCAACTCGCTCACGCTGGAGCCGCTGGTGCGCACCGGCAACCGTCTCGGCGTGGCCGGCTTCGACCCCTGCATGGTGCTGCTCAATAACGACCTGTCCGGCGGCGTGCCGGACATCCTCAAGGGATTGGAACAGACGGTATTGCCGCCGCTGCAAGCGGGCTGGCACAACCGGCGCAAATCGCAGCATTTCGCCGCCTACCATCAGGTGGCACGCCAATTCTCCGAATTGCTGGGCATCGACCCCTGGCTGATCGACCCGTATTTCGCGGTGTGCAACCAGATCGATTTCCACGGCCGCGTGGGCGAGGATGCACTGGCCGCGCAAGTGGATGCGGTGTTGCAGCAAGTGCGCGCCAAATATGCCGAGTACGGCGTGAAGCAGGCGCCGTTCGCCATCGTCAAGGCGGACGCCGGCACCTACGGCATGGGCATCATGACGGTGAAGGACGCCAGCGAGGTGCGCGACCTCAACCGCAAGCAGCGCAACAAGATGGCGGTGATCAAGGAAGGCCTGCAGGTATCCGACGTGCTGGTGCAGGAAGGCGTGTATACCTTCGAGGACCTGGAAGGCGCGGTGGCCGAACCGGTGGTGTACATGATCGATCGCTATGTGGTGGGCGGCTTCTATCGCGTGCACACCGAGCGCGGCGTGGACGAGAACCTGAATGCGCCCGGCATGAAGTTCCAGCCGCTGGCGTTCGAACAATGCTGCACGTTGCCCAGTCCCGAGTGCGCGCCGGACGACACGCCCAACCGTTTCTATGCCTATGGCGTGATCGCGCGTCTGGCCATGCTGGCCGCCTCCGTCGAAGTGGAAGCGCTCACCGCATGATGCGCCGCTGGCTCGCGCTGGCCGCGCTCTTGCTGCTTACTGCCTGCGGCAAGCAGCCGCTCTATCAGGAGCAGGCCTATGTGTTCGGCACCATCGTCGACGTCAGTATCTACGGCGAGGATGAGGCCAAGGCGAAGCAGGGCGTGGCCGCGGTACTGGCCGAGTTCCAGCGCCTGCACGATCTGCTGCATGCCTGGCAACCTTCCGAGCTGAGCCGCCTGAACAGCGCCATCGCACAGGGCAAGTCCTATCGGATTCCTGGCGAAGTGACCGCCATGTTGCAGGATGCCTCTGCCTATGCGCAGCGTTCCGGCGGCACCTTCAACCCGGCCATCGGCCGACTCATCGCGCTGTGGGGCTTCCATGACGATACGTTCAAAGCGGTGTTGCCCGCCGAAAAGAAGATCGCCGCCCTGCTCAAGCAACATCCGCAGATGAGCGACCTCAGCTTCGACGGCGACACGGTGCGCAGCCGCAACCGTGCGGTGCAGCTCGATCTGGGCGGCTATGCCAAAGGCTATGCGCTGGACCGCGCCGCCGCCATCCTGCGCGCGCAAGGCATCCGCAACGCGCTCATCAACATCGGCGGCAACGTGATGGCACTGGGTACGCATGGTGCGCGTCCGTGGCGGATCGGCATCCAGCATCCGCGCCGGTCCGGCGCGCTGGCCACGCTGGCGCTGCACGATGGCGAGGCCGTGGGCACCTCGGGCGATTACCAGCGCTATTTCGAGCTGGACGGCAAACGCTATTGCCACCTGATCGACCCGCGCAGCGGCTGGCCGGTGCAGGGCGTGCAGGCGGTGACCGTGCTCACCCATGGCACACAGGCTGGGCTGCGCTCGGATGTGACCTCCAAACCGCTGTTCATCGCCGGGGTCGGCGGCTGGCGTCAGGCCGCGCGCGCCATGCAACTGGAAGATGCCTTGCTGATCGATGACCAGGGCCGGGTGCACCTCAGCGGCGACATGCAGAAACGGCTAGAATTCACCGACGATAAGACGGTCGTCATCGTCGAACCATGAGGCACGACGGAAGCGACGCATGATCACAGGGGGCAACTGATGGCGGGCATATTGGTGGTGGCGCATAACGCGCTGGGTGAGAGTCTGGTGGACTGCGTACGCCATGTGCTGGGACGCACGCCGGAGAACGTCAGGGTGCTGTCGGTATATGCCGACGATGACCCGCAACAGAAATTGGCCGAAGGCCACCGGCTGGTGCAGGAACTGGATCGCGGCAACGGCGTGCTCATCCTGGCCGACATCTTCGGCGCCACGCCCAGCAACGTGGCTCGCCGCCTGTGCCGCGAGGAGCACATCATGGGCGTGGCCGGAGTGAACCTGCCCATGCTGCTGCGCGTGGTCTGCCACCCCAGCAAGAACATGCCGGAACTGGCCGAGATCGCCCTCGAGGGCGGTCGCGATTGCATCGTCAAGATGGGAGAGGATTGAGTTTCATGGCAACACAGGACGCACTGATCATCAACAAGCTGGGGCTGCATGCACGCGCCTCGGCCAAGCTGACCCAGCTCGCTTCGCAATTCCCGTGCGAGGTATGGCTGTCGCGCAACGGCAAGCGCATCAACGCCAAGAGCATCATGGGCGTGATGATGCTGGCTGCCGCCAAAGGCAGCACCATCACCATCGAGACCATCGGCGCCCAAGAAGATGAGGCGATGGCCGCCTTGCAGGCGTTGATCGGCGATTATTTCGGAGAAGGTGAATGACGTTCGCACTGCACGGGTTGCCCGTCTCCAGCGGCATCGCCATCGGCCGTGCCCACTTGGTGTCGCACACCTCGCTCGAGGTGGCGCATTACCAGTTGCCCAAACATCTGGTGGAAGAAGAGGTCGCACGTCTGGATGCGGCCTTGCAGGCCACGCGCGATGAATTGAGCAGCTTGCGCGAGCACCGTCCGCAGTTGGCGGCTGCCGAGTTCGACGCCTTCCTCGACTTGCACCTGATGATCCTCGGCGACGAGCACATCAGCCATGCCGCGCGCGAGATGGTGAAGAGCGAACACTGCAATGCCGAGTGGGCGCTGAAGACGCAGATGGACGAGCTGGTCGCCCAGTTCGAGGCGTTCGACGACGCCTATCTGCGCGAACGCAAGACCGACGTGA
>JAJZSA010000106.1 GCA_021822115.1 Pseudomonadota bacterium | reverse complement strand
TGTTCGTGGTGTTCGACGCCATGCAACCCAACATCGGCACCTTGCTGGACGAGCTCTATCTCAATCTCGCCAATCGCGTGCACTACGCCGGGGTCAATGCCGGCAGCGAGACCTTCCAGCCCATGCCGTGCCTGTTCGATGGCGAACGCACCATCGGTGGCGGGGCGTTGTTCATGCTGTTGCCCGGGCATCCGGGCGCGGTGCTGGAGCATGGCTACCGCGCGCCGGAACGCACCGTGTATGCCACCGCCACGGAGGGCAACCGCATCGTGCAGATCGACTGGCGGCCGGCGTTCGAGGTGTACCAGGAACTGGTGCGTGAGCAATACGGCGTGGAGATGAAACGCGACAATTTCTACGAGCTGGCGGTGCATTTCCCGTTCGGCATCGTGCGTGCCAACCATCACGTGGTGGTGCGCATCCCGGTCGCCTTGCAGGATGACGGTTCGCTGTTCTGCGTGGGCGAGGTGCCGGCCAATTCCCTGCTCACCCTGCTCGAACGCCCGGAGGTGGATACGCAAGAGACGCTGCGCGTGCTGGAACAAGGGCTGCACAGCACGGCGCCGGCGCATGGTGCTGGCGAACTGCTGTTGTTCTACTGCGCCGGACGGCGCATGCATCTGGGGCTGGCGCAGGCCACCGCAGAATTGCAGGCGTTGCAGCAGCGCCTGCCGCAGACGCATATCGCCGGCGCCTTGTCGCTGGGTGAGATCGGCAGCTCCAGCGTGCACGGCTATCCGCTGTTCCATAACGCCACGCTGGTGGCCATGCACTGGCAGGCCTGAACCGGAGCCGCATGCAACCGCGCGACATATTGCCGGTCCTGTACGACCTCTCGCTGACCATCGGCAGCGAGCTCAAGCTGCATGCCATGCTCACGCGCACCTTGCAGCGCCTGCTCTATCACACCTCGTATTCAGCCGGCTTCGTCTCTCTGGAAGTGCCGGCATGCAGTCTGGACGAATCCGCGGTGGAGGTCGCCATCGCGGCGGCGGTCGGCGATTTCCATCTGGTGTCCAGAGTCGGCCAGCACATCGGCCTGCCTTGCCGCATGGTGTGCAGCAGCGACGGCTGCGGCTGGGCGGCGGAGGAGATCGCAGCCCCGGTGCCGGACATCGATGCGCGTTACCACCATTTCCTGCGGCTGCCGCTGGATGGCAATTCCGTGGTGGTGCTGCTGGCCGTGCAGCGCCCGGACAGCGCACTGGACCTGCCGCGCGTGTTGCAGCCGGTGATGGCGCAACTGGCGCGCGCCATCGTGCTGTGCCGCAGCAACGACGCGCATATCGCCGCCGCCGAGGAGCGCCAGCGCGAGATGCAGCTGTCCTTGCAGCAACTGGAGGGGCAATACCGCTCGTTGGTTGAGCTGAGTCCGATCGGCGTGGCCTTCTCCTGCGACGGTACCCTGCTGGAGACCAACCAGGAGTGCTTGCGCATGTTCGGTCATCCCGCCACCGAATCGCTGTCCGGCCGTTCCATCCTGGACTTCCTCGCACCGCGCGAGCATCCCCTCATCGCGGCGCGTATCGCACGGCGCGCGCGCGGCGAAACGGTGGAGGAGCAGTACCAGACCGTCGGCCGGCGCCATGACGGCAGCGAGTTCCCCTTGCTGGTCCTGACGCGCCGCGTGGAGACCGCAGAGGGGGCGCGCACCTTCACCTTCTTCATCGATTTGAGCGAACAGAAGCGCAACGAACAGGCGCTGTTTCAAGCCAACGAGACCTTGCGTTCGGTGCTGGAGACGGCACCGTTGCGCATCTACTGGAAGGATCGCGCGCTGCGCTATCAGGGCTGCAACAGCGCCTTCGCACAGGATGTCGGGCTGGAACGTCCCGAGGCGCTGATCGGCCGCGATGATAGCGAGTTGCCGTGGCGCGACGAGGCGGCGCGCTATCGCGAAGACGACCTCGGCATCATCGAATCGGGCAAGGCGCGTTTGAATGTGGAAGCGGCGCACATCGCGCGCGACGGACAGGAAGTGTGGTTGCGCGCCTCCAAGGTGCCGATGCGCAACGCACAAGGCGAAGTGGTCGGCCTGCTCGGTGTGTATGACGATGTGACCGAGCGCAAGCGAGCCGAATCGCATATCCATCGCCTGGCCTTCTACGATACGCTGACCGGCCTGCCCAATCGCCGTCTGATGCACGACCGCTTGCAGCATGCGCAGTCCGCCAGTGCGCGTAGCCGCCGCTACGGCGCGGTGTGTCTGCTCGATCTGGACGACTTCAAGGTAGTGAACGACACCAAGGGCCATGCGGTGGGCGACGAGCTGTTGCGCCAGGTGGCGAAGCGCCTGCTCGGCAGCGTGCGCGAGGGCGATACCGTGGCGCGTCTGGGCGGCGACGAGTTCGTGGTGATCCTGGAAGGTTTAAGTGAGCGGGCGGCCGAGGCTGCGGCACAGGCCGAGAGTGTGGCCGAGAAGATGCTGTTCCGGCTGCGCGAACCGGTGGAATTGCCGGGATTGCAGGCGCGCGTCGCCAGCAGTATCGGTATCTTCACCTTCCTCGCGCACGAGACGCCGCCGGACGACCTGCTGAAGTTCGCCGATACCGCGATGTATCAGGCCAAATCGGCCGGACGCGACACCGTGCGCTTCTACGATCCGCAGTTGCAGGCCGAACTGGAATCGCGCATGCGGCTGGAAGAGGCCTTGCTACATGCCGTCGAGCGCGAAGAGCTGGCGTTGCATCTGCAACCGCAGGTGGATGGCAGCGGACGGGTGGTCGGTGCCGAGGCCTTGCTGCGCTGGCAGCATCCGCAGTTCGGCATGGTCCCGCCCAACCATTTCATCCCGCTGGCGGAGGCCAACGGGCTCATCCTGCCCATCGGCGACTGGGTGTTGCAGACCGCCTGTGCTTGTCTCGGCGATTGGCAGCGCGAGCCGGCGTTGCGCGGCCTGGTGCTTGCCATCAACGTCAGTGCCAAACAGATGCGCCAGCCCGATTTCGTCGCTACGGTGCGTGCCGCGCTGCAACGCCATGGCGTGCCGCCGCAGTGCCTGGAGATCGAACTGACCGAGAGCACGGTGCTGGAGGACGTGTCCGGCACCATCGCGCGCATGGCGGAACTCAAAGCGCTGGGCGTGAGTTTCTCGCTGGACGATTTCGGCACCGGCTATTCTTCCTTGCAGTATCTCAAGCAGCTGCCGCTGGACCAGATCAAGATCGACCGCAGCTTCGTGCGCGACATCGCCAGCGACCCCAACGATGCCGCCATCGTGCAGACCATCATCGCCATGGCCGAGGTACTTGGCCTGGATGTGATCGCCGAAGGCGTGGAGACCGAAACGCAACGCGAGTTCCTCGACCTGCGCGGTTGCCGTCACTTCCAGGGCTATCTGTTCGGCAAGCCGATGCCGCGTGCCGAGTTCGAATTTGCGTGCAAGGGTTGATCGCAGATGCCGATGGATACAGCGGGATGGACCCTCGAATACCTGCTCGATAGCGAGAATTTGATCGTCAGCGTCGGCGGCGAATGGGACGAATTCGCGCGTGCCAACGATGCGTCTGGGCTGAGCGGTACCGCAGTCATCGGCCGCCCCTTGCTGGACTTCATCAGCGGCAAGGTCACCCGCGGCTATGTGCTCAAGCTGCTCGATCATGTCAGTACGCATGGGCAGCCGAACAG
>JAJZSA010000047.1 GCA_021822115.1 Pseudomonadota bacterium | reverse complement strand
CTCCATGTTGTCCAGCAAGTCCAATGTCTGCTGTGTCAGGCGTTCGCTCGCAGCGGTGTAGTGATACATCGCGTACGTCTGTTTGATGCGGTTCGCCAGATCCGTCCACGTCGCGGCCAGTTGTCCATCTGCCTGTGCCATTTTCGCTTCAGACACCTCGCGTTGCAGTCCGCGTTTGCCTAGCCACGGCACGCTCTGCATCAAGAGATAACGTGTGCTGCCGCCTCGGGTGACATCCATTGGCTCGATACGCAAGACGGGGTCGGCTAAGGCGGCGGAAGGTTCGGCGCGTAGAGCTGCTGCTTCGACATCAAAACGTGATGCGGCTAGGCTGGGGTTGTGCTCGCGTGCGTAGCGCAGCAGACCTTCAACGTCACTACCGAGCGTGGTCGTGCCGTCCGCCTTTACGGCGGGTGCAGTGAGGAAGGTGCTGTTTTGCAGAGGTAACACCTCTGCTGCATGGCTGCTGGATAGCCACACACCGCACACCAAGGTCATCAGTCTTAAATAGTTTTTCATGATCCACATCCAGTTGCTTTGTGGCAGAAGCCCCTCTCTCTAACTCTCTCCCACAGGCGGGAGAAAGGACAAACGTGAAAGGCAATCTGCAATTCCTGCAAACGGACAGCCGAGAACGGCTGCCGAACGAAGCAGGACGAGGATCTTTATAGAAACGACAGACGGACTCGTCCTGCGTTAGACGCGGGCGAGAGGGGGAGGATCGAGTGGGGCGGAAGTGAAGGAACTGAATACGACTAAGAAAGGAGTGCTCTCCAGAGAAGTTGCTTGCGTGGCGGCTGTTTCACCGTTGGGGGCGACCAGGTAGCCAGTGCAGGCTAGATGGCAGATGCCACACGCACTGCATGAGGTGTCTTGCTGGTCGGTTATGGTGGGCGCTTCGCTGTGATGCTGATGATGATCGCCCATATCCTCGTGCGACATGGCTGTCGATGCGACTACTTCGTGGCAGGTGCCACGTTGCAGCTGCATGGACACCGATGCGGCGAGCGCACTGCCGGTGAATATCGGCAGCCACAGCAGCATCAGAACAGCAACGAATTTTCTGGTTAGGCGAGACATGGGCAGAGTCTGACAAAGCCCGTAGGACTTGTCAATGAGAGGGTGTGACGCTAGTCCGTTGATTGAAATTTTGGCAAGTCAATTGATGTCTTCCTGCTGGTCCTGAACACCCTGCCAGAAAATCACCACATCTAACCTTTGGTTTTGTGACGGAAATGCCCAATGCTTGCATCTCAAATCAATCAGCGAGAACAGCTCCTGATAAAAAGGCGCGATTTCGGGCTGCTCTTTGAGCAGGGATTGAAGGCCAAAATAAATCCTTAACGATGTCTCCCGAAGTTCGGGAGAAGCAATTTCTTCAGCCAGTGCCGCAAGCAATACCGTGGCAGCCAAAGCATCGAAACTGCCCAGCATGGAGAGCCGCGACTCGCAATCTGCATCAAATGGCCTGAGTCGAATGGACGATTCATATTCACGAGGTTCCAGCTCAAATAGAATTTCTACGACTTCATTTTGAAGTCCTTGCAAGGCATGTTCGATGGCACTGCGGTCCAGTTTCTCACCGCGAAGTACGGCCCAAATCGGGTTCCTGAACCAGCGCGACGTTTCGGGGAAAAATGCCTCCGCCTGTTCGATGGCATTTCTAGGTCCGGGTTTGTCGGAGGGAACCTTTTCGCCATCCCTGTAACGATCCCATTTAGTCGGACGTGCCACATCGGTGTCCCGCTTGCGGACAAGATCACCGTCGAGCTTCATTTCGATCGCATAGGCCGATGGCAGACCGGAACGCATCTTGACTACATGGAACCACTGACGCGTGCGCAGGCGATCCACAGGATGGGTGGGTGGACGCCCTCTGCCTTTGGGTTTGATGACCGTATGGGACATGTTTTCTGGAGTACCGAAAATCGCATTATCAGTGCTGGTGGAGAATAAAGCGACTTTCTCGGACACTGCGTGACATCAGAAAAACTGCACAGACTCCAACGTGACTAACCATACAACAGACCGTCTATGCGCACCTTTGCATCTTGAGCTGCGCGAATCACTTTTGCGTATGCATGGACCATTGCTTGGTGGCAAGGCATTGGTTGCCGCACTTGGGCATAAGAGTTCAGCATCTCTTCGTCAGGCACGACTACGAGGGCAAGTTTCCATCACCCTGTTTACTGTCCCAAATAGGCGTGGATGGTTTGCGCTAACGCAGGATGTGGCGGATTGGCTTGCCAATCTCCGTCTAAATTCCCATCGGAAGGAACATATTTCATGACAGAGTCAGCACAAATATTGAGGTATCGAACAGACGCAAGGCGAGCAGGCAAGAGCAATGAGCGAAGGGGGAGTGCAATGAGATAACCAACTGCCCCCAATAATCGGGTTCGGAAACGCAAAAGGTTCGGCGCGCCAACGCCGAACCCTTCTTGATGCACATGAAACGACAATTTCAGTGCGCATTCTGCGGTTCCTTATACCGGCCTGTCAAGGCCGGTAGCCTATATTTGTTACCCACTTGAGAAAACTGATCGCGCCGCGAGAGCGACGTGCGTCGGTATAACTTGGAGGAATCGGCCGACGCATAGGAATCACGCGCTTGTGATGCATATGCTAGGCCAGCCGGATATGTGCAACAGGAGAATCGATATGAGAAAAATTCGACAGGTACTGCGACTGCATCACGAAGCCAGCCTGAGTCGGCGTGCCATCGCCAGCAGTCTTGGGGTGTCGCGTGACGCGGTAACCGACTACCTGACCCGCGCCGCCGCAGCCAGACTGGGTTGGCCGTTGCCAGCCGACATGGATGACGCCGCGCTGGAACAGCGGCTGTTTCCGCAATTGATTGGCAAAGAACTCACCAGAAAACCTGAGCCTGATTGGGCGGTAGTACACGAGGAGTTGAAGCGCAAAGGTTCAACCTTGCAGGTCCTTCACGAAGAGTATTTGGCAGTACATCCCGCTGGCATCAACTATAGCCTGTTTTGCCAACGATATCAGGGGTTCAGGAAATCCCTCAAAAGCCATATGCGGCAAACCTACTTGGCTGGGGATCGCGTGTTCATGGATTATGCGGGGCCAACAATGCCCATCATTGATCGAGCTTCCGGTGAAGTGCGCCGTGCGCAGATATTTGTCGGCGTGTTGGGTGCTTCAAACTACATCTACGCCGAGGCGCACTGGTCGCAAACCTTGCCGGACTGGATTAGTGCACACGTGCGGATGTTCGAGCATTTAGGCGGCGTACCCGCAGTCATCGTGTGCGACAACCTCAAGTCGGCAGTAATTAAAGCCAGCCGAACTGAACCTGTTATCAATGCCACTTACCAGAATCTGGCCGACCATTACGGCACAGTCATTCTGCCGGCGCGTGCACGCAAACCAAAAGACAAAGCCAAGGTTGAAAATGGCGTGTTAATCATCGAGCGTTGGATTCTGTTCCGGTTGAGCAAGCGCGTGTTCGGTAGTTTGGGCGAATTGAACGAAGCGGTACGATCCTTGCTGACAGAGATCAATTTGCGTCCCTTTCAGAAGCTGCCTGGCAATCGTCAAATTGCGTTCGAGTCAATCGACAAACCGGCATTGCTGCCGTTGCCGGATGTCAGGTTTGAATACGCCGAGTTTCGCAAGGTGCGTGTTGGCCTGGATAATTTCGTCGATGTGGATAGTCGCCCTTACAGTGTCCCACATGCCTTGCGGGGCCGCGAAGTGGAGTTACGGCTGACTGCCATGATGGTGGAAGTGCTCTACAAAGGTAAGCGGGTCGCAAGCCATATCCGTAGTGCTGGCGACAAACCTGTGACCGATCCGCAGCATATGGAAGCTGCGCACCGCCAATTTGGATTATGGAATGCGGGTGAGTCGCTGGAATGGGCACTGCAGACTGGTGCGCAGGTGCATGGGTTTCTAAAGTTGTTGTTGGATGCGGCTCGCACGCATGAACATGGCTACCGTGCCACGCTTGGAATGAAAAAACTGGCGAAGGAATTTGGAAACGAGCGGTTGAATGCAGCCTGTCAACGCGGCATTGAAATCAGCGCGACTGCACTATCCAGCATTCGCTCGATCCTGAATAACGGGTTGGATAAGCAATCCGCCGAGACAACCAAACTTCAAGAAGCCGCATTCGACCACCCGAATGTGCGCGGTTCGAACTACTACCACTGAGATACCGAAAGAGAGGAAACGAAATGATGACGCAAGACACGATTAGCAAATTGAATCAGATGAAGTTGTTTGGCATGGTCAAAGGTTTTGAGAGCCAGATGGCCAGTGCCAGTGCGATGCACTTAAGCTTTGAGGAACGGTTCGGGCTGCTGGTAGATCAGGAGGCGACTTACCGTGACAATCGCCGGCTCATGAGTTTGTTGCGCAATGCCAAGTTGCGCGAAACTGCTTGTGTAGAGGACATCGATTATCGGGCTGGACGCGGGCTGGATCGTAGTGAGATTGCATCGCTGGCATTGTGTAACTGGATTGCGCATGGCAACAATTTAATTGTCACTGGCCCGACTGGAAGTGGCAAGACATGGCTGGGCTGCGCACTGGGTAATCAGGCATGCCGGCAAGGCATGACGGTGTCATTTCAGCGTTTGCCTCTATTGTTGGAAGATATGGCGGTTTCACATGGTGACGGGAGTTTCCGCAAGCGGCTCACGCAACTGGCCAAGGTTGATTTGCTAATTCTCGACGACTTTGGGATGGCGACGCTCAATGCGGTGGGACGTAATGATTTGCTGGAGGTAATCGAGCAGCGTAGCGGCAGTCGTTCGACTTTGCTTACCAGCCAATTGCCAGTGAACCGTTGGCATGACTATTTGAGCGGCGGCAATCCGACGGTGGCGGATGCAATTCTGGATCGGCTGGTCAGTGGGTCTAATCGCATTGAACTCAAGGGCGAATCGATGCGGAAGATGCGCGCCAAGAACAAAACCGACATAGCCTGAAAATGAACCCAATTAGATAATCCAGGAGCCCAATATGTCTGATGTTTCCAAGCAGAACCCACTGTTGCCGTCTGATTTGACGCATCTATCTGACGCAGCTGCCGTTGAAGTTCTCGACTTTCTCAACGAGTTGATCGTCCGTTTCGAGGCGCATTACAGTGGGCAGATTCGCCGGCATTACGATCAACAAAGACGGGATGAATGCACTTCGCCAATTGCAGCAAGTACGAATCATAGCGAGTCGACATTCTAATGTTGTCTGCGGAATAAGTAATGTCTGGTCTGCATAGAGATGGGCAGCGGACTCAACCAAATATAATGAGTACAGAAAATGTTAGCAGTTGAAATGAGAGATATAGACTATGTTTATTTGAACCCGTCCGAGTGGCGGGTTTATATTGGAATCGGTGGCGGGTTTGCAGTCGTAACGGGTGGCGGGTTTCGATTGGAACAGATGGCAGGTTTGGGGTGTAATACGCAAACTTACCCCGTACGGCAAATTTCAAATCGTTCATTGTTGAAACAATGGCCGCTCGCCTCTTTGAGAAAGTAGGCATTCCAAGCTTAGAAGATGGTCTTCTACTTTTCTTCGACTTTGTGTCGCACCTGGATGGAAATGCACAAGCCTATAAATGGACTGACAGTTACGGGATGTCACTAAGCCGGTGGGCTGATGAAATATACGATTTGGCGGGGACGGGAAGTAATCTTGTTGCCCATCTTGAAGGAGATAGACGGCGAAAGTTTCTTGATCACGCTATTAGGAGTCGCAACAAGATGCTAGAAGCGCGGCAGGCAGTACGGATTGAGACTGCACGCAGCAGGGTTACAGAGGCGCTACGAATCTAGATTTCAACGCTTGCATATATTTCGCCAGCGGACACGTCACAAACCAGTACGAGTTCTTAATCATCGTGAGCCTAGGGTTTAGGAAGGTGCTTGAGGCAATCGACAAGGCGGTTCCGTTTAAGTGACGATGCCTTTTCTATATTTCGACTGAGTTTGAGTCCGGCAAATTATCTAAGAAAGGCCAGCCTAAGCAGGCTAGTTCCCAAGCTTGTACAACAGCTCCACCCCTTCAAAACAAAAACGCCCTCCACAGGAGGGCGTCTTATTTCCTAAATATCCAACGGTACGCTATCAACCCGTCCGGGGTGGCAGTCAGGTGACACGTCGGCCCATTAGGGCAAGGTTATCTGCATTTCAGGGCAAGGTTATGCGCACAAAAGGCAAGGTTATGTGACCGTCAATGCGGCGAAGGCATCAATCCCACGACAATGCGCCGCCCGTCTGATATTCGGTGACGCGCGTCTCGAAGAAGTTCTTTTCCTTCTTCAGGTCGATCATCTCGGCCATCCACGGGAACGGATTGGTGGCCCCCGGATAGAGCGCATCCAGGCCGATCTGCTGGCAACGACGGTTGACGATGAAACGCAGGTATTCCTTGAACATCGCGGCATTCAGCCCCAACACACCGCGCGGCATGGTGTCTTCCGCATAGCGGTATTCCAGTTCCACCGCTTTGGTAAAGTGCCCCTTCAGGCGTTCCTTGAACTCCGCCGTCCACAGATGCGGGTTCTCCAGCTTGATCTGGTTGGCCATGTCGACGCCGAAGTTCAGGTGCAGCGACTCATCGCGCATGATGTACTGGAACTGCTCGGCAGCCCCGGTCATCTTGTTCTGGCGCCCCAGCGCCAGAACTTGCACGAAACCAACATAGAAGAACAAGCCTTCCATGATGCAGGCGAAGACGATCAGCGACTCCAGCAGTTTCTGGTCGTTCTCCGGCGTGCCGGTCTTGAACTCGGGATTGGTCAGGGTATCGATGAACGGCAGCAGGAACTCATCCTTGTCGCGGATACTCGAGACCTCGTGATACATGTTGAACACTTCGCCCTCGTCCATGCCGAGCGACTCGACGATGTACTGATAGGCGTGGGTATGGATCGCCTCGTCGTAAGCTTGGCGCAGCAGATACTGACGGCACTCCGGCGCCGTGATATGACGATAGGTGCCCAGCACGATGTTGTTGGCCGCCAGGCTGTCGGCAGTGGAGAAGAAGCCCAGATTGCGCATCACCAGACGGCGCTCATCTTCGGTCAGACCGTTCGGATTACGCCACAAAGCGATGTCGGCCGACATGTTGATCTCTTGCGGCAACCAGTGGTTGGCGTTGCCGGCGTTGTATTTTTCCCAAGCCCAGTTGTACTTGAACGGCACCAGTTGGTTGACGTCCGCCTTGCCATTGATCAGGCGCTTGTCTTCCACGCGGATGCGGCCGGCCGAAACCGAAGCGATGGTGTACTCATGGTCGCCTTGTGCAGCGGGTGCCGTGGTGCCGCCCATGAAAGCAGGCTGGGCGGTAGCCGGGGCGATGTCCTCATCGAAATTCAGCATGGTTATTCCCTTTTTTGTTATCCCTGCCCACGCATGGGCAGGGGAATTGGTCGACGTGCAGCGTTCTGACGGACGCTGGAATTACTGGCAAGCCTCGCATTCCGGATTGTCGATCGAGCAGAACTTGGGCTCTTCCGCCGCAGGCACGGCACTCGACACCGCATTCAGCGTGCCAGCGCGCGAGGTCGATTTCTCGGCTGAGGTCGCACCCAGCGTGCGCAGGTAGTAGGTGGTCTTCAGACCGCGCACCCAGGCCAGCTTGTAGGTCTCATCCAGCTTGCGACCGGAGACGCCCGCCATGTAGATGTTCAGCGACTGCGCCTGGTCGATCCACTTCTGGCGACGCGAAGCGGCTTCGATCAACCACTTCGGCTCCACTTCGAATGCGGTGGCATACAGGTTGCGCAGCTCGGCCGGGATGCGGTCGATTCGGGTCAGGCTGCCATCGAAGTACTTGAGGTCGGCCACCATCACTTCGTCCCACAGTCCCAGACGCTTGAGGTCGGCCACCAGATGCTCGTTGATGACCGTGAATTCGCCGGACAGGTTGGATTTGACGAAGATGTTCTGGTAGGTCGGCTCGATACAGGCGGACACCCCGATGATGTTGGAGATGGTCGCCGTCGGCGCGATCGCCACGCAGTTGGAGTTGCGCATGCCGTACTGGCGGATGCGCTCACGCAGGGCGTCCCAGTCCAGGGTGGCGACGCTGTCCACCTCCAGATAGCCGCCGCGCTGCTCGGCCAGCAGCTTCAAGCTGTCCTGCGGCAGGATGCCGCGATCCCACAGGCTGCCACGATAGCTGGCGTAGCGGCCGCGCTCTTCGGCCAACTCGGTGGAGGCCCAATAGGCGTAATAGCACACCGCCTCCATCGAGCGGTCGGCGAATTCCACCGCCGCGTCCGAAGAATAGGGCACGCGCATCATATGCAGGCAATCCTGGAAGCCCATGACGCCGAGGCCGACCGGGCGATGCTTGAGGTTGGAATTGCGCGCCTTGGACACCGCGTAGTAGTTGATATCCACCACGTTATCCAGCATGCGCATCGCGGTACGCACCGTACGACGCAGTTTCTCGTGGTCGATCTGACCATCGGCAGTCAGGTGCGCCGCCAGGTTCACCGAGCCCAGGTTGCACACGGCGATCTCGTCTTCCGAGGTGTTCAGCGTGATCTCGGTACACAGGTTGGAGCTATGCACGACACCAATATGCTGTTGCGGCGAGCGGATGTTGCAAGGATCCTTGAAGGTAATCCAGGGATGGCCGGTCTCGAACAACATGGTCAGCATCTTGCGCCACAGCGACTGCGCCGGCACCTTCTTGAACAGCTTGAGTTCGCCGCGCGCCACCTTCTCTTCGTAAGCGATATAAGCCTGCTCGAACTCGGCGCCGAACTTGTCGTGCAGGTCCGGGCAGGTAGAGGGCGAGAACAATGTCCACTCGCCGCCCTCCATCACGCGCTTCATGAACAGGTCGGGGATCCAGTTCGCCGTATTCATGTCGTGAGTGCGGCGACGATCGTCACCGGTGTTCTTGCGCAGATCCAGGAACTCCTCGATATCGAGGTGCCAAGTCTCCAGATAAGCACACACCGCGCCCTTGCGCTTGCCGCCCTGATTCACTGCCACAGCAGTGTCGTTCACCACCTTGAGGAAGGGGACCACGCCTTGCGACTTGCCGTTGGTACCCTTGATATGGCTGCCCAAAGCTCGCACGTTGGTCCAGTCGTTGCCCAGACCGCCGGCGAACTTGGACAGCAAGGCATTCTCCTTCAGCGCCTCATAGATGCCATCCAGGTCATCGGACACGGTGGTCAGATAGCAGGAAGACAGTTGCGAACGACGAGTGCCCGAGTTGAACAGTGTCGGCGTGGAAGACATGAAGTCGAAGCTGGACAGCAGGCGATAGAACTCGATGGCGCGCGCCTCGCGGTCCACTTCGTTCAAGGCCAGCCCCATCGCCACGCGCATGAAGAACGCTTGCGGCAACTCGATGCGCTTGTCTTCGACGTGCAGGAAATAACGGTCATACAGGGTCTGCAAGCCGAGATAGTTGAATTGCAGGTCGCGCTCTGCGTCCAGCGCGGCCGCCAAGCGCGGCAGGTCATAGCGCCCCAGCTCCTCGTCCAGCAGCTCGGCTTCGATGCCGCGCTTGATGAACTTGGGGAAATACTCGGCATAGCGAGTCGCCATCTCGGCCTGGGTCACGTTCTCGCCCAGGATCTCGCAGCAGATGTTGTTCAACAGCAGGCGTGCCGTCACGAAGCTGTAGGCCGGGTCCTGCTCGATCAGCGCGCGCGCCGACAGGATGGCACACTTGCGCACTTCGTCCATGCTGACGCCGTCATACAGGTCCTTCAAGGTGTTCTGCAGGATCTTGCCGGCATCGACGGCTTCGCCCAGGCCGACACAGGCTGCCTCGATGCGCGCCGCCAGCGCCGCCGCGTCGAGCGGACGCGACACGCCGCCGTCCAGCACATTCAGTGCGGGGGCCGCGACCGCCGCCTCGGCCTTGCTCTTGGCGCGCTCCTGGTTGCGGCGTTCGCGATACAACACATAGGCGCGCGCCACATCGTGCTCGCCCGAGCGCATCAGCGACAACTCGACCTGATCCTGCACATCCTCGATATGGAAGGTGCCGCCGTGCGGCTGGCGACGCACCAGCGCAGCCACCACACCATCGGTCAGCTGCTCGACCAGCTCGCGTACGCGCGCAGAAGCCGCACCCTGACCGCCGTTCACCGCGATGAACGCCTTGGTCATGGCGATGGAGATCTTGGACGGCTCGAACGACACGACCGAGCCGTTACGACGGATGATCTTGTACTGATCCAAGGGGATGGCGGAAGCGCCGTTCGAGGCGTCGTTGTCGCGCGTAGAGAACATCGCAGCGGATACGGATGGCGAAGCTGTCTCTGAAGATTGCAGCATATTATTTCCCCTTTTTTGATTGCGAACGTGCCCAGCATTGCACCGGACGGCTGGTGAACGAAAACCACTATATCTAGTGGTCGAAACCGTGGAATGCCACTAATTCTAGTAGCTGAGGAAATTTATGCAAGCGGAAATTTGGCCTATATATCGCGTCGCCCGCCGTTACGCGGCATCGGCGGCAAAGACGCAAAATATCTGGGCCAATCGAAGTGCGGGCCGGGGTCGGTCTTGCGCCCCGGCGCGATATCGGCATGCCCGACGACATGCCGTATCGGGTAATGGCGCAGCAGCCTTCTGCTCAACCGCGTCAGAGCGACATACTGGACTTCGGTGAAGGGCAAGCTATCGCACCCTTCCAGCTCGATGCCGATAGAAAAGTCGTTGCAACGCTCGCGCCCCTGCCAGCGCGACAGCCCGGCATGCCAGGCACGCCGCCCGCAGGGCACAAACTGCTGGAGGGCGCCGTCGCGCCGGATCAGGAAGTGGGACGACACGCGCAAGCCGCGCAACTGCTCGTAATAAGGATGGGTGCTGCAATTCAGGGTGTTGGTGAACAGCTGCTGCACGCCCGGCCCGCCGAACTGGTCCGGCGGCAGGCTGATACTGTGGATGACCAGCATATCGATGGGCACATGCGCCGGGCGCGCATCGAAGTTGGGCGACGGGATACGCTGCACCCCGCTCAACCAGCCATGGGCATCGAACTTCATCGCGCCTTGTCCTGCTCGGTGATGCCCAAGCGCTCCATGCGATAGCGCAGCGCACGGAAGGTGACCCCCAACATCCTGGCGGCTGCGGTACGGTTGAAGTGGGTCTGCCCCAACGCCTCCAGGATGGCCTCGCGCTCCACCCGATCCAGGTAGTCGGTGAGCGGATACTTGCCGCCCTTGCCCGCCACCTCGGGCTCCATACCGGCCGGCAACAACTGCAGGTCGGCCGGCTGGATGACGCCGTCCGAACACAATGCCAGCGCACGTTCGATGACATTCTCCAGTTCGCGCACGTTGCCAGGGAAATCATATTCCGCCAACGCCTGCAGGGCTGCCGCCGAGAACTGCGCGCCACCACCCAACCGCGCCAGCAGTTGCTGCGCGATGCGCGGGATATCCTCGCGCATCTCGCGCAAGGCCGGCATGCGCAAGCTGATGACGTTGAGGCGGTAATACAGGTCCTGACGAAAATCGCCGCTACGCACGCATTCCGCCAGATCGCGGTGGGTCGCGCTCAGGATGCGTACATCCACCGGCTCTTCCTCGGTGGCGCCGACGCGGCGCACTTTCTTTTCCTGGATAGCGCGCAGCAGCTTCACCTGCATCAACAAGGGCAGTTCGGCTACTTCATCCAGCAGCAGGGTGCCTTGATTGGCCGCCTGGAAGAAACCTTCTTTGTCCTTGTCCGCCCCCGTGAAAGCTCCCTTGCGATAACCGAAAAACTCACTCTCCATCAGATTCTCCGGGATCGCACCGCAGTTAACCGCCACGAACGGCTGTTCGGCACGCGAGCTTTGCGCCACGATCAGACGCGCCGCCATCTCCTTGCCGCTGCCCGATTCACCGCTGATATGGATGGGGGCTTGGCTGCGCGCCACGCGCGCGATCAACTCCCGCGCCTGGCGCATGGGCGGCGCCTCTCCCAGCAGGCATTTCTCGCCTGCCGGCTCTGCGAGCGAGGGCGCCGGCAGACGCAAGGCAGCGCCCACCAACGCACGCAACTGCTCCAGCGAGACTGGCTTGGACAGGTAATCGAACGCCCCAGCCTTGAGCGCGGCCACCGCGTTCTCCATGTTGCCGTGAGCCGTGATCACGGCGACCGGCACATCCAGGCTACGCTCGGCGATCAGGCGCAGCACATCCAGCCCAGAGCCATCCGCCATGCGCATGTCGGTCAGACACAGCGCATAGTCGCCTTCGGCAAGGCGTTGAGCCGCCTCCGCCACCCCGGAGGCGCGCGTCACCTCCAGCCCCATGCGCGACAAGGCCAGCTCCAGCAACTCCAGGATGTCCGGCTCATCATCCACGATCAACACGTTCGGCAATTGTGCCTTCATTACAGCTCCTTCATGCATCCTGTGCGGCGAATACCAGCGTGAAACAGGCCCCCCCTGCGGCAGCGCGCCGATAGCTCAGGCGTGCGCCGTTGGCCAGTGCCAGCTCGCGCGCGATATACAGTCCCAGCCCGGTACCCCGACTGTCGGTAGTGTAGAACGGCTCGAACAGGTTGGTCACTTCAGCTTCCGCCACCCCCGGACCGTCGTCCTCCACTTCCAGACACAATTGCCCGACGCGGTCGCGCCGGCAACTCAGACGTACGCTGGCCGGCTGCTTGCTGCTGTAGCGCAAGGCGTTGCGGCAAAGGTTCCATAACACCTGCTCGAAATGGCCACGATCGAAATGCACCCGGCTCGCGGCCAGCAGTTCGAGCTGGAAGGTCGCGCGTGGCACCTGCTCGACCAAGGCCAGGCTATCGAGGAACTGCGGCAACAACTGCGCGAGCTCGAGTAATTCCGGCTGCGCACGGTCGCGGCGGTTCAGTTGCATCACATCCTGCACGATACGGTTCAGGCGCGACGTATTGTCCAGGATGATGCGCAACAGGCGCGCCTCGGCCGCATCGTGCGCCCCTTCCTGCAACAGCTCCGTAGCATAGCTGATGGCCGACAAGGGGTTACGCACCTCATGCGCGATGTTCGCCGTCAAACGGCCGAGCGCCGCCAGCTTGACCTGCTGGGCCAACTCCTGCTGGCGCAGCAGATCCTCCAGCACGATCACCGCGCCCCAGAATTCCTTGGCGCCGATGGGCAGGAAGCGCACGCGCACGGTACGCTGTGTGCGCGGCAGTTGCACCGCCTCACGCACCGCGGCCTGATCGCGCCGCCAATCCGCATACAGCTCAGCCAACAAAGGCGCGCACTCGCCCAGCAGCACCTGCGCTTGCGTCGGAAAATCCACCCCCAGCAAACGCCCTGCTCCCGGGTTCGCCTGGCGTACCATCCCGGCCTCATCCACCACCAGCATACCGTCCGGCATGTCCTGGATCATCAGCCGGTTGGCTTCGGCCATGCTGGACAGATCCACCCCGCGCCGCGCCGCCAGGCGCTCACTGTCCAAGGCATATTTAGACAAGGCATGCGCCAGCCAAGCCACCGCGAAATAGGAGATGCTGAGGATGCCGGTCTGAAAGAACAGGCCCTCCGAAGCATCGCGAGCCAACACGGCATAACCATGCCCCAGGAGCATGGCGATACTGGCCAGCGCCGCATACAACAAGGTGATGCGTCCATGGCTGATCATGCCGGCAAAGGCCAGCGACACCAACAACAACATGGGCAGATAACCCTGCACGCCGCCGGCGACATAACTCAGCAGACCGATACATGCGATATCCACGCACATCTGCATGGCAAGCTGCCAGAACGGCTGCGGCCTGCGCCACACCACCTGCAACACCGATATCAGGACCAATACGGTATAGCAGGCACTGACCCAGAAGAAAGTCTCCTGATCGCGTGCCGCCAACGACACGATGGCGCCGAACATGGCCGAGGTGAACACCAGCACCCCGCCCAAAGTCAGGCGATAGAGATTGAACAGCGACAGGGAGCGCCACAGGTTTTCCGGGGACAACGGCGCGGGCGGACGCCAGGCTGCGAACAAGGACTCGCCGGGATGCGCCGCGTCGTGCATCGGACTCAATCGCGCGCGGATTCGCGCCGGTGCGCCTCGCAGCAATAATGGCGACCACGCGCATCCTGCAACGCTTCGCTGCGCGGCAGGTTCAGCCCGCAACGGGCGCAACTCACCATATCCTCGGCTTGGGCCGGATCGCGCCCATCATCACGCGCCTGTCGGAACCGGCGTAGCAACCAGTACACCAGCGCAATGGCCACCACCAGAAAGATCAGACGCGCCATGATTTGCCTCCTGACAATGCGCGGCTATGCCGCGTTGCTAGCTGAACCTCGATTTTGGCGCGCCCGGCGGGAGTCGAACCCACGACCCTTGGCTTCGGAAACCAATACTCTATCCAGCTGAGCTACGGGCGCTTGTTTGAGGGCGCGAAGGATAGCGGCTTTTGTGCGCCCAGTCCAACCGCTAACCGGAAAAACATATGGCACCGGCCGTCTGGCACAGCTGCACCTTGACATACACCAGCGCCAGCCATAGCCCCCCCAACAACAGGAACGCGACAAGGCCGAGATACGCCCCTCCGATGAAAGGCGGCGTCAGTTTGCGTACCAGCACCAGCACCGGCGCGGTAACCACCTGGAACAGGCGATAGACGAAGTTATCGCGATAGCTTTTCCCGGCCAATATGCGCAGCATGCCCTGCGCCAGCAGCGACAGCGCCGCCACTTCGACCATCGCCTTCAGCGACACCACCAGCCATAACCAGAAGGACGGCATGATGCTCACGCCCCGCGGCCATCGTCATCGAACCGCCCGGGATAACGCACATAGTCCACCAGCTCACGCACCTTTTTCGACGGCGGACGGCTCAACAAGCTGCCGACGATGACGCCGGCAAAACCCAGCGGTATGCCGAAGAGGCCGGCGGAGATCGGATGGATATCCCACCACCGTGGCGCATTCACGCCGAAGAAGGGGTAAGTGATGTACATGTAATACATGCACAATCCGAGTCCGGTCAGCATGCCGACGATCGCGCCAGTTTTGTTCGCACGCTTCCAGAAGATGCCCAGCACCAGCGCCGGGAAGAAAGCGGAACCGGCCAAAGAGAACGCCGCGCCCACCATGAACAGGATATCGCCCGGCTTGAGCGAAGTGACATAGGCCGCACACACCGCCACCAGCAACAGCAAGCCCTTGGAAATGGCCAGACGGCGCGCGGTCGGTGCCTTCGGATCGATCATCTTGTAATACACATCGTGCGACAGCGCATTGGCGATGGTCAGCATCAGGCCGTCCGCCGTGGATAACGCGGCTGCCAGACCACCGGCGGCCACCAGCGCCGTCACCACATAGGGCAGGCCGGCGATCTCCGGCGTCGCCAGCACGATCAGGTCGCCACCGATGGTCACTTCGGCCAGTTGCACGATGCCGTCATGGTTGATGTCGCTCACGTTCATCAACGTCTTGTCCACCGACGCCCAGGCCGACACCCAGCTCGGCAATTCGGAGAAACTAGAGCCGACCAGCAAGGTGTACACGTCGTACTTGGCCAGTACCGCCAATGCCGGTGCGGTAAGGTAGAGCAGCGAGATGAAGAGCAGCGACCAGAACACCGACAAGCGGGCCTCCTTCACCGAAGTGGTGGTGTAGAAACGCATCAGGATGTGCGGCAAGCCCGCCGTTCCCACCATCAGGCAGAACACCAGCGCCAGGAAATTCTTGCGCTTGTCGTCGCGCGTATGCTCGTCCGGCCCGGCATAAGGCTCGGCGTGGGCCGGGATGGGGGCGGCCTTGACCCGGTCCGCTTCCGCCTCGGCGCGCCAGGCAGTGCGCGCCGCCATCACATCCCGCGGCAGATCGCGCAAGGTCTGCTCGGCGGCCGCGATGTCCACGCCGGGCGCACCCTGCTGACGCAGTTGCGCCACTTGCGCGGCCAGTCGCGCTCGCTCGGCGGCGAGATAGGCGGCACCGCCCGTCTCCAGCGCATGCAGACGCTGCTCCAATTCCGCTCGTCGCTGCTGCAACAAGGTACGCACTTCCGCTTCGCGCGCGCCTTCCGGCGTATGCGGGTCGTTCAGCACCTGTTCGCGCGCCGTCACCTGTTGCAGCACATGGCCATAGGCAATCTGCGGCACCGGGTTACCGGTGTGCTTCACCGACAGCCAGATCACCGGGATCATGTAGGCCACGATCAGGATCACGTATTGCGACACCTGAGTCCAGGTCACGGCGCGCATGCCGCCGAGGAAGGAACAGAACAGGATGCTGCCCAGACCGACGAACACGCCGACGCCGAAATCCAGCCCGGTGAAGCGACTGACGATCAGCCCCAAACCATAGATCTGCGCGATGACATAGGTGAAGGAACACAGGATGGCGGCGAACACGCCGATCATGCGCGGCCCGTTGCCGCCGTAACGCGCCCCGAGGAAATCGGGCACCGTGTACTGGCCGAACTTGCGCAGGTAGGGCGCCAGCAACAACGCCACCAGACAGTAGCCGCCGGTCCAGCCCATGACGAAGGCCAGGCCGTCGTAGCCAGTGATATACAGCGTGCCGGCCAGGCCGATGAAGCTGGCCGCGGACATCCAGTCGGCCGCGGTGGCCATGCCGTTGAACAATGCCGGGATGCGCCGCCCGGCCACATAGTATTCGGATACGTCGGAAGTCTTGGACAGGATGCCGATACCGGCATACATGACCACGGTCACCCCGAGGAAGATGTAACCCAGCGTCTGGTTGGGCACGCCCATCTGCTCCAGGATGGACAGCATCACCACGAAGCCGATCACCCCACCGGTGTAGAGCGAATAATAGCGCTTGAGCTGGGCGCTGAACCGGGAACCGCCCGCCATCAGCCCTCCTCCCGCATGCCATATTCGTCATCCAACCGCCCCATGCGCCAGGCATAGATGCCGACCAGCAGCAGATAGATGAGCAGCGCCCCTTGCGCGGCCATGAAGAAGGACAAGGGGAAACCGAACAGGGTGATGGCCTGCAACTCGCGTGCATACCAGCTGACGCCGAAGGTCGCGACGAACCAGATGGCCAGCAGCACGCCGGTCATGCGCAGGTTGCTGCGCCAGTATCGTCGTTGTTTCGTTTGGTTCCCCATCCCCGCTCTTCCATCCCTGCCGGTCTGTCGATTTGGACAAACCGGCATCAACACATAGAATGCATGCCCAGTACGGGCGGCAAAGGCCGTAGCATACCTGCCCGCACGTAACTTAACCCGAATGTCTTACATGGTGCTGACATGCGCATCCTGATCGCCGAAGACGATGAAGTATTGGCCGACGGGCTGAGCAATTCCATGCGCCACGCCGGCTATGCTGTGGATTGCGTGCGCGACGGCCAGGCGGCACGCACCATCCTCAGCGGCGAGCAACCGTTCGATCTGGTCATCCTCGATCTGGGCCTGCCCAAGGTGGATGGCTTCAGCGTGCTGCGCAGCCTGCGCGAGAACAACCGCCAGGTGCCGGTCATCATCCTCACTGCGCGCGATGCGGAGGGCGATCGCGTGAAAGGGCTGGATCTCGGCGCCGACGACTACATGATCAAACCGTTCAGTCTGCCCGAACTGGAAGCGCGCGTGCGTGCCCTGCTACGCCGCGGCCAGTGCGGCATGAATCCGGTCTACAGCTGCGGCCGCCTCACCTTCGACAGCGTGGCACGCCGCACCTTGATCGACGGCGCACCGCTGGACCTGACCACGCGCGAACTCAGCGTGCTGGAGGCCCTGATGCTGCGCATCGGCTGGGTGGTGAGCAAAGAGCAATTGCTGGAGCGCCTTTACAGCTATGCCGAAGAAGCCAGCAACAATGCCATCGAGGTGTACATCCACCGCCTGCGCAAAAAGATCGAGCCGGCCGGCGTCACCATCCGCACCATCCGCGGACTGGGCTACGTGATCGACCACCTCAGCCCGCCCGCATCCTGACCGTGCATTCGCCAGCCTGAAGGAGCGCCATGGATAACCAGATCCGTTCCCTGCGCAGCTACCTGATGCAGCGCCTGCTGATCTCGCTCTACCTGTTGTGGATCGCCAGCACCGCCGTCGGCTATTTCGCCACCATCAACTACGCCAACCAGCCCTACGATCTGGTGTTGCTGCAACGCGCCAATGAGATCGCCAGCGAACTCAAGCTGAACGGCGGACCGTTGCGGCTGGACATCACCCCCGTGCTGCCCGACGGCAGCGACCCCGGCATGC
This sequence comes from Pseudomonadota bacterium, assembly GCA_021822115.1. Next base: position 1,447 of record JAJZSA010000047.1, on the reverse strand, counting down.
CGGACCGCGTGGTGTACACGGTCACTGACAGCGAAGGGCACAAACTGGCCGGCAACGGCGATACCCTGCGCCCCCTATCCTACCGGCGCGACCGCAGCGGACCGCTGTTCAGCAACGGCGAACGTGAAGGCCAGAAGACGCGCATGGTGAGTCTGGTGTTCGATACACCGCGCGGCATCCTGCAATTGCATGTATCGGAGACCACACGACAGCGGCAGGCACTGATCCGCGGCATCCTGGCCAACATCGTGATCCCGCAGCTGCTGCTGACGCTGATCGCGCTCGCCGTGGTGTGGTACGGCCTGAAGCAGGGCTTCCGCCCGCTCGACCGCCTGCGCGAGGAAGTGCTCGCCCGTCCGCGCGACGACCTCAGCCAGCTCGATGCCAGCCGCGCCCCGAGCGAAGTACGGCCATTGATCGACGCGGTGAACGACCTGCTGGCGCGCCTCAAGCAGGTGATGGCTGCACAGCAGCGCTTCGTGGCCGATGCCGCGCACCAGTTGCGCACGCCGTTCGCCGGCTTGAAGACGCAGGCCGAACTAGCCCTGCGCACCGACGATACCGAGCACAAGCAACATGCCTTGCGCCATATCCTGATCAGTACCAAGCACGGCACACGCCTAGTCAACCAGCTGCTGGCACTGGCACGCAACGAGCCCGCCGGTGTGGGCACCGACCGCTTCACCCGCCTCGATCTGCGCCAACTGGCCCAGGAATGCACCGTGAGCTGGGTACAGATGGCGCTGGAAAAAGGGGTAGACCTCGGCTATGAAGGATGCGACCGGCCATTGCCGCTGCTGTGCGACGCCCCCGGCCTGGGCGAGATGCTCAACAACCTGATCGACAACGCGGTGCGCTACACCCCCGCCGGCGGCCACATCACGGTGAGCACCGCACGCGAAGGACAGCAGGCCGTTCTATGTGTGGAAGACGACGGCCCCGGCATCCCGCCCCAACACCGCGCACATGTGTTTGAGCGGTTCTACCGCATACTCGGCAGCGGCCAGAGCGGCAGCGGACTGGGATTGGCCATCGTCGCCGAAGTGGCACGCCGCCACGGCGGACAGATCAATCTGGAAACAGGCCGCAACGGTCAAGGCACGCGCATCTGCGTGCGTCTCGGCCTGCTCGAATAGGAAGGGTCACTCCGCCTTCTTGCCGAAGGTGATCGGATGCGCATGCCGCGCCAGGATGAAATCGGCGATGATCTTCATCCAGATGGTCATGCCGGCGATCGCGCTCCAGGTCGCATAGGCCAGTGTCGCGCTGAGCACGCCGACGATCACCCATAACACCACCACGCCACCCAGCAGATTGATCGCCGCCGCATAGGGCGCATAGCGCTCGGGATGCTGCGGTGCCACGCCGCGCTTGAGCGCCACATCGCTATAGTCGCGCTTGATGGCGATGCGCCAGGCACGGCGCAACCAGAAGAAGGCGATGGGGA
>JAJZSA010000105.1 GCA_021822115.1 Pseudomonadota bacterium | reverse complement strand
GGCTTCAACCTCGCCATCGTGGAGATGAAGGCCGCCGTGCAAGCCATGCGCAGCACCACCGGCGATGCGCTGACCAAGCTCAACAACGGCGCCGACACGCTGTATCTGGCGGCCAAGGATTTCGCCAAGGCCGGCGACGGCGTGACCGCCACGCTGGACAAGAGCGCGCAACTGGGCGGCCAGCTGGCGCAGGCCGCCGGTGCCGTGGGCGCCGCCACCAACACGCTGAGCAATGTGTTCGCCGACTACCAGAAGGCGCGCGATGCGATGACCGAACTGGTCGGCACGATGCAGCTCATCGTGGAGCAGGCCAAGCGCGATGCCGCGATGTCGCACGATGTGGTGTCGCGCATCGAAGGCGCCACCGCCAAGCTGGTCGAAGCGCAGCAGCAGGCCGACGGCTATCTGGACAAGGTGTCCGACGTGATCGGCCACGCGCACGAATCCTTCAGCAACGGCCTGACCAAGGCCGTGGGCGAAGCCAACCGCGAGTTCCACCAGGCGCTGTCCGACTCGGTCAAACTGCTGCGCGAAGGCATCCAGGAACTGGAAGACACGCTCGGTTCGGTGTCGAACTGAGGCTGAGGGGCGGACATGCTGGGCAAGATCATTCCCGTCACGCGGCGCAACAAGGATGAAGGCGAGAAGCCGTTCTGGATCTCCTTCGCCGACCTGATGTCGGCACTCATGGTGATGTTCCTGCTGGTGATGAGCGTGGCGCTGCTGGCCATCACCAAGAACGTGAGCGAAGCCGAGAAGAGACAGGCCGAGCGCGTGCACGAGATCGACGCGCTGTGGGCACGCATCGAACAGACCGCCGAGCAACATCCCGGCGTGTCGGTGGACCGCAGCCGCAATGTGATCGACTTCGGCGAGCGCGCGCATTTCGACACCGGCAGCTCGCGCCTGAGCACGGAACAGGTGGAATACCTCAGCAGTTTTGTCAGCGAGATATTGGGCCTGGTGCGCGACGACCTGGCCCAGCGCTGGCTCAAGCGCATCGTGGTGGAAGGCTTCGCCGACCAGCGCGGCGATTACCTGCTCAACCTCAACCTCAGCCTGCAGCGCAGCGAACGCGTGCTGTGCTCGCTGCTCGCGCCACCGCGCGACCTGCAACACAAACTGTCCGCCGAAGAGATGGAACAGGTGCGTGCGCTGTTCCTGGTCGGCGGCTACTCGTTCAACTCGGCCAAGAAATCGCTGGAAGAGAGCCGCCGCATCGAGCTGCGCCTGGAGTTCTACGGCATCGACGAAGCGCATGCGCAGACCGAGGACATCCCGCGCAACGATTTCGGGCAGTGCCGCATCTGATGGATACGCTGGACCGGCTCGCCACCACACTGGAACGCCTCAACCGCGTGGCGCTGCACAAGCTGCACGCCAGTGACGCGCTGCCCATGCAGCACGAACGCCTGCAACTCATCGCCTGGCTGGGCAGCGAAGTGGACATGGGCGCGCTGGGCGACGACCGCATCCTCACCGCACTGCGCCATTTCGCCGAAGCCGGTTTCGTGCGCGACCTGCGTCAGGCGCGCCTGCTGTGCTACGGCTGCACGCAGACCTATTCCGAACAGGGTGAACGCTTGCTGGAGGACATGAAGCTGTTCACCACCCTGCTCACCTTCCTCACCCAGCATCAGGCGCGCACCCGCGCTTTGCGCAAGTGCTATCGCGGCCTGCTCAACGCCTACCTCAGTTACGACCCGGACGCCGCCACGGTGCGCGGCAGTGGCCGCTCCGACTGGGAGACGTTGCGCGATTTCCTGCGCGACAAACTGCCCTTGCTGACCATTGACGGCCATACCCCGCAATGGCTGCAAGTATTGAGCACGCACCCGCACCTGCTCGGCCACGCACCGTGCGCCGAGTTGCGCGGCGCCGCCGGCATCGAACGCATGGAGGAGATCCGCCAGGTGCTGGGCATCGCCGCCGATTCCTGGCTGCTGCGCCGCTTCGTCGAGAGCGGCATCGAACGCATCCTCGCGCTGCCCGACGCGACGTTCCAGACGCAGGTGGGCGAAGCCTTGCTGCTGCTCGACCACTACCCGTTGTATGTCTCGCGCCAGCTGGGCCTGCTGCTGGAACGCTACCAGCGTTGTGCGCAGCGCCCGGTGGACGACACGCTGCGCGACTTCGCCATCGCGCAATGGGGCGCGCCGTGGATCGCGCAGAACGACAGCAACTGGGCATGCACCGCCGCTGCGCGCGACATGGTGGCGAGCTGGGGCAAGCAGCACCTGATCCGCGAGTTCTTCCACCTGTTCGCGCCGGACGGCGCCGACAACACGCGCCGCGCCGCGTTCTGGAACCTGTACAGCGAAGACCTGCAAGGCATGTATTTCGCGCTCGGCAGCGCCGCCTTCGACGTGCAGCAGCGCGACATCCTCGCCTTCCGCAACGCGGCCAAGGGCATGGTGGTGCGCCTGAACGACAGCAAGCCCAGCCTGCATGCGGTGATCCTGCAATTCGAGCAGTTCCACATCGTGGAATTCAACCACCAGTTGAACATCGCCTACTTCTACGACACCTCACGCGGCACGCCGCAGTTCTACCTGAGCAAGGGCTGGGTGAGCGTGGGCGCGCTGAGCGTGGGCGATGCGATGAAAGGCAACGTGCAGGCGCAACCGGCACGGCCGATGCCGCACACCGACGACAAGCTGCTGAGCTGGGAAGGTCGCTTCGCGCAGGAACTGGGCCGCTCCGCCAGCGCCCAGCAACACTTCTGCACCCAGCATGGCGCGAGCTATGCCGAGCGCAACGGCCAGGCCTGGATCACCCCCGACGCAGGTGAGCGCTATCCGAAGGAAGTAGCCTCGGTGCTGCAAGCCTGGGGCTACACCTGGTCGCCCGAGGCCAACGCCTATTTCCGCATGCTGGGCTGAACCCGCTGCGGAGATTGCCGAAGCCCGGCCGCTCCGCTAGATTGCTCGCCATACGCCACGGGGGGATTGCATGCTCGGCCTGTTCACCAAGAAACCAGACCATCCACTGTTCGACCTGGACGAGACCGCACGCCAGCTCGGCGAGCTGCCGCAGGACGATGCGCGCAAGGCGCTGGGCGACCTCACCTTCTGGCTGGAATCGCTGCCGGCCGCCGCCGGTTTCACGCCGGAAATGCGCAGCGCCGTGCTGCTGCGCGTGGACGAAGCCGCACAACCCTTGTGCCTGGAACTGCTGCAACGCTATCTGGAGGAACCGCACCTGCGCGATTTCCAGGGCACCCACCAGTGGCGCGCACTGCACGACCTGGCCCAGGCGCTGGCCACGGCCTGGAGCGCCTGCCTGGAAGAATGCCTGCACAGCGACAAACGGCCGCGCGAACTGGACGAGCGTCTGCCGCTGCTGTGCGTGCGCCAGCAACTGGCGGTGGCCCTGCTGCTGAAACTGTTGCTGATGCGTTACCTGGACATCCCGGCGAACGCCTGGCGACAACTGTATGCCGGCTATCGCGCGGCCGAGACCCTGGGCTGCCACGAGCAGATGGTGCTGGCCTATCCCGGCCATGTGATCCACACCAGTCCGCAGCGCGAACTGCTGCGCACGCTGGCACTGTACGTGGCCGCACCTGAAACCCTGGCCGCCGACCAGATCGAGGTCTGCCAGCGCATCGCCGGCCGCCTGAGCAGCTTCTTCGATCTCGCCACGAGCGCATCCGGCCACCCCTATCAGTTCGATCTGGAGAGCGCCGCCGCACCGCAGCACACCGACA
>JAJZSA010000046.1 GCA_021822115.1 Pseudomonadota bacterium | reverse complement strand
ATGGTGACGTGGCTCTCGTCCATGATCATCAAGGCGTTCTTGGGCAGGTAATCCATCAGCGTGGGCGGCGCCTCCCCTGCTGCGCGCCCGGACAGATGGCGCGAATAGTTCTCGATGCCCTTGGTGAAACCGATCTCGGCCAGCATCTCCAGGTCATGGCGCGTGCGCTGTTCGATGCGCTGCGCTTCCACCAGCTTGTTCTCTTTCTGGAAGAACGCGATGCGCTCGGCCAGCTCGACCTTGATGGTCTCGATGGCGCGCAAGGTGGTCTCGCGCGGCGTCACGTAATGACTGGAGGGATACACGGTGTAGCGCGGCAGGCGCGTGGCGATGTGGCCGGTGAGCGGATCGAATAGCGCCAGCGACTCGACCTCGTCATCGAACAAGGTCACGCGCAGCGCATGGTCGCTGCTTTCCGCCGGGAAGATGTCGATCACGTCGCCGCGCACGCGGAAGGTACCGCGCGCGAAATCCATCTCGTTGCGTTCGTACTGCATGGACACCAGACGCTGGATCACGTCGCGCTGCGCGATCTGCTCCTTCTCGCGCAGGTGCAGGATCATGCCGTGGTAATCCACCGGGTCGCCGATACCGTAGATGGACGACACCGTCGCCACGATCACCGTATCCTCGCGTTCCAGCAGGGACTTGGTGGCCGACAGGCGCATCTGCTCGATCTGCTCGTTGATGCTGGAATCCTTCTCGATGTACACGTCGCGCGACGGCACATAGGCCTCGGGCTGGTAGTAATCGTAGTAGGAGACGAAATACTCGACCGCGTTCTCGGGGAAGAACTCGCGCATCTCGGCATACAACTGCGCCGCCAGCGTCTTGTTCGGCGCCATGATGATGGCCGGCCGGCCGGTGCGCGCGATGACGTTGGCCATGGTGTAGGTCTTGCCGGAGCCGGTGACGCCGAGCAGGGTCTGGAACGCGAGGCCGTCGTCGATGCCCTCCACCAGCTTGGCGATGGCAGCGGGCTGGTCGCCGCTCGGTTCGAACGGCTGGTGCAAACGCCAAGGGCTGTTGGGAAAGGTCTGGATCTTCATGGTCGGCTGCCCATTGTACGGGCAAAGGCGAAAATGCCCAATGTGCGCCTAAGCGGCCAGCGCCTTGCGCAAGACCGCGAACTGGAGTCCGGGCACGCGCGGCAGACCGCAGCGCGGATCATCGGGGAACGGCAAAGTCTCGCCGCTGCGTCGATAGCCGCGCCGTTCGTACCAGGCCAGCAATTCATGACGGCAGCTGATGACCTGCATCTGCATCGTGTCTACCCCCCAGCTGCTGCGCGCATGCGTTTCGGCGGCGTGCAACAGGCGGTGCCCCAATCCCTGCCTTTGCAGGTCGGGCCGGATCACCAGCATGCCGAGATAGGCGGTATGCGCATCACGGCGATGCAGGTGGACGCAGCCGATGAGGCCTTGCGCCCCTTCCTGCAGCAGGATGCAGGAATCGGCTTGGTGCAGCAACGCACTCAATTCCTGCGCATCGGTACGTTGTCCGTCCAGCAGATCGGCCTCGGTGGTCCAGCCGGCCCGACTGGATTGCCCGCGATAGGCAGAATTGACCAATGCCAGTAAGGCCACGACATCGGACAAGGTAGCCAGGCGCCAGTCGCTCATCTCCGCCCCCGCATTGCCGGGCAGGCGCTCGACGCAGCGGCAGAGCGCAGGCCATCCGCGCACGGATGGCTAGCGGTCGCTGGTGGCCTGCGAGGCGGATAGCCTGGCTGGATTGTGAACAGGGGTTTCATGTGCTGAGTTCTTACCGTTGTAGCGAGACTGCACAGGAGACGCTGAGGATGCTCAGGCGTCCGCCAGCAGTACGCGGTCGCGCCCTTGCGCCTTGGCGCGATAGAGCGCACCGTCGGCGCGGCTCAACCAGTCATCCACGCTCTCCATGTCCTGCAGTTCGGCCACGCCGCAGGACACCGTGGTCGGCAACGGCTGCGGCACGAAAGCCAGCGGCGACGCCGCCACCTGCTGGCGGACACGTTCGGCCAGCGTCTGGGCATCCGCCGCGCACGTCTCGGGCAGCACCAGCAGGAACTCCTCGCCACCATAACGCCCGAAGGCATCTTCCTTGCGCAACAGCGGCTGGATACGCTGCACGAAGGCGGTCAGCACAGCATCACCCACCGCATGACCGTGGCGGTCGTTCACCTGTTTAAAATGGTCGATATCGAACAGGGCCAGGCTGCAAGGCGTGCCATGGCGCTGGAACAATTGGCGCTGGCGTTCCAGCACCTCCACGATATGGCGCCGGTTGTAGATGCCAGTCAATTCATCGTGCATGGCCAAGGCATGCAACTGGCGTGCCGTCTCCGCCAGCTGCTGGTTACGCTGTTCCAACTGTTGCGAGATGGCCTGGTTCAGCACCAGCTTGCTAACGCCGTCGATGAACTGGCGATAGCCGTCATACCCGACGCGCAGCACGATGCCCATCATGACCAGCAGGCCGATGGCGAATTGCAGATGGCGCGCATCGCCCAGCCACAGGTAATAGGCCACCGGCACCGCCAGCACGCTGACCACGAAAGCGGTCAGTGTCTGGAAGGATGGCGCCATGTTGACCGTGCTGGTGGCGGCGATGGCGGCCAGCACGGTGAGTACGGTGAGATCCGTGATGACGCCCTCGGTGCCGCCGACATGGAAGAACACCGCGGCCGAGCCCCAGGCCAAGCCCTGCAAGGCACGCAGGAGCACCTGCCAGTGATGCCAATACGGGATGCGCTCATCGGTCGGCGGCTGGCGCAACAGACGCGTGCTGAGTACATAGGTGACGGCATCCGACAGGCTGTTGAGCACGACCCAGGCCAGTACCGCAGCCGCAACGGCGGTGTCCCACACCACCCAGGCGATGAACAGCGTCCCCAGCGGCGCCAGCATGGCCGCCTCGCGTGCACGCTCGAACAGCACGCGCACCGCATGGCGGTACACCTTCCTGCCGTCCGCCTCACGCGGGATGTCTGTGGTATCCATCGTCATCGTTCACTCGGCCATGCGCGTCACTTGCCGCGTCGCGCAGCCCACAACACGCCGACCACCATGCCCGCCACGCCGCACAACAAGATCTTGTTGCGCATCGCTTCGAGTCCCGACACCGAATGCCAGGCGCTCTGCAAGGCGTTGCCGCCGAACTGGAACAGGCTGGCCGGACTGACGTAATGGCCGGCGACCTTGCCGAACAGCGCATAGCCGATGCCTAGGCCGATGGTGGTGCAGGCGAGGATGACCAGTTTGCGCATGCTGCCTCCTTAGCCGATCAGGATGCCGAATTTGGCGGTGGCCAGTGTCAGCAGTCCCAATGCCAGATTGATAGCGACCAGCTGGCGGATCTTCGCCAGCATGGCGCCCGCCTCTTTCCACTGCTGGCGCTCCACATGCAGGCTGAGCGGCACATAACAGCCGAAGAACACATACACGTACACGCCGACCATGCCCAAACCGAGGAGCAGCATGACATGCACGTAGTGGCCGACGTTGCCCATGCCGCCGTACAGATAGATCAGGTACAGGCCGGAGATCAGGATGAGCGCGATGGCCGCCCACACCCAGTTGAAGAAACGGCGGAACACGTCGTTCCACAGGCGCAAACGTTCCGGCGGTTGCAACACATCCACCGCCGCCGGACGCAACACGAAATAGGCGAAGAACATGCCACCGACCCAGACGATCACGCCCAGCAGGTGCAGGAATTTCAGCAAAGTCATAAAGCCTCCTCAGGATGCGGGCACGAGCAGGTCGCGCACCGGTTTGAAAGAACGTCGATGGATCTCGCTCACGCCATGGCGCCGCAACGCTTCCAGATGTACGGCCGTAGGATAACCCTTGTGACCGTCGAAACCGTATTGCGGATAGCGCGCATGCATCTCCAGCATGATGGCATCGCGCGCCGTCTTGGCCAGGATGGAAGCGGCAGAGATGGCGGCTACCTTGCTGTCGCCCTTGACGATGGCCTCGCTCGGCAGCCCGGTATCCGGGCAATACAGGCCATCCACCAGCACTTGCTGCGGCCGCACGGACAAGCCGTCCACCGCGCGTTTCATCGCCAGCAGGGTGGCTTGCAGGATATTCAGTTGGTCGATCTCGTGCGGTTCGGCATAGGCCACGCACCAGGCCAGCGCCTGTGCACGGATGAGCGGCGCCAGTTTGTCGCGCTGCTTCTCGCTGAGCTTCTTGGAATCGGCCAGTCCGGCGATGGGACGCGCCGGATCGAGGATCACCGCCGCTGCACTGACCGGCCCGGCCAACGGCCCGCGCCCGGCCTCATCAACGCCGCAGACGAGCAGCGTCATCTCCATCAGGCGCGTTCCAGATAGGGCAGGATGGCTGCCGCCGCTTTCCGCGCGGTGTCCTGACGCAAAGTGCGATGCAGCTCGCCGAACACCTGTTCCAGCTCGGCCACCGCGCCCTTGTTTTCGACCAGATTGAGCAGCGCCTGCGCCAGGTTCTGCGGCGTGGCATCGTCCTGCAATATCTCCGGCACCACGAAGCGTCCCGCCAGGATGTTGGGCAAGCCGACATATGGCAAGTATTGCTTGCGCATCGCCAGCTTGAAACTCAACGATGCCATCTTGTAGGTGATGACCATGGGACGCTTGAGCAGCGCGGCCTCCAGCGTGGCGGTGCCGGAGGCCACCAGCACGCCATCGGCAGCGATCATCGCTTCGTGCGCATGGCCGAACAGCAAGGTGATCGGCAATTCATGGGCATCCAGCTTCCAGATCGCATGTTCGAAGATGCTGCGCGTCTCGCGGCTGGCCAGCGGCACCAGGAATTGCGCCTCGGGACAACGCTGATGGATCAGGCGCGCGGTGGCGATGAAGGTCTCGGCCAGACGGCGCACCTCGCCTTGGCGGCTGCCCGGCAGCAAGGCGAACACCTTGGCCGTGCGCGGCAGGATACGCATCTGCTCGCGCATCTGGGCACGGTTGGGATGTTCGGGTAACACATCGGCCAGCGGATGGCCGACATAAGTGACAGGCAGACCGACCTTGTCGTACAGCGCCGGCTCGAACGGGAACAAGGCCAGCATGTGCGACACCGCCTGCTTGATCTTGTGGATGCGTTCGCCGCGCCAGGCCCAGATCGACGGGCTGACGTAATGCACGGTGGGGATGCCGCGCTGCTTGAGGGCCAGTTCCAGACCGAAGTTGAAGTCCGGTGCGTCTACGCCGATGAACAGCGCAGGTGGCTCGGCGAGGAAGCGGTCGCGCAGCTTGCGGCGGATGCGCAGCAACTCGCGCAGGTGGCGCAACACCTCGACGTAGCCGTTCACTGCCAGCCTCTCCATCGGGTACAGCACGTCCATGCCCACGGCTTGCATCTTGGGGCCGCCGATACCGACGAAACGTACGGCGGGATAAGCCTGCTTGATGGCACGCATCAGCAGGCTGGCCAGCAGGTCTCCCGAGGCTTCACCCGCCACGATGGCGATGGTCTTGAGCGGAGCAGTCATGATACGGTCAGCGGACGATGCCACGGCTGGCTTGCGCCAGGAAATCGAGCATGTTGTCGATGTCGACATCGGCATCCGGCGCTTCGCCGCGCAAGGCCGCCAGCTCCTGCTGTGCGGTCTCGAAGCTGCTGCCCTTCTTGTACAGGATGCGGTACATCTTCTTGATCATGTTCAGACGCGCATCGGAATAGCCCTTGCGGCGCGGCCCTTCCTGGTGCGGCCCCTTGGCCTCCGCCGGGTTGCCCACGGCGGTGACGAACGGCGGCAGGTCCTGCGACAGACGTGTCTGGAAACCGATCATGGCGAAATCGCCGATGCGCACGAACTGGTGGATACCGCTCAAGCCACCGATCAGGATGTGGTCGCCGATCTCGACATGGCCGGCGAACTGCACGCTGTTGGCGATGATGTTGTGGTCGCCGATCACGCAATCGTGCGCGACATGCACATACGCCATGATCCAGTTGTCGCTGCCGATGGTGGTGACACCCTTGTCCTGCACCGTGCCCAGATTGAAGGTGCAGCACTCGCGGATGGTGTTGTTGTCGCCGATCACCAGGCGCGTCGGCTCGCCCCGGTATTTCTTGTCCTGCGGCACTTCACCGATGGAGCTGAACTGGAAGAACTGGTTGTTCTTGCCGATGGTGGTGTGGCCGTCGATGACCACATGCGGCCCCACCACGCTACCTGCGCCGATCTCCACATGTTCGCCGACGATGGAATACGGGCCGACGCGCACGTCGTCGGCCAGCTTCGCACCGGGATGGATGATGGCGGTGGGATGGATCAAGGAACTCATTCCTTGTCCCGCATGGTGCACATGATCTCGGCTTCTGCGGCGGTCTGCCCATCCACCTCAGCCACTGCGGTGAACTTCCACAAGCCGCGCTTGTTGAACACCGGCTTGACCTTGAGGATCAGCTGGTCGCCCGGCACCACCGGGCGCTTGAAACGCGCACCGTCGATGCCGACGAAGTAATACACCTTGCTCTCGTCCGCCTTGCCGCCCTCACTGTTGAACGACAGGATGGCCGCCGCCTGCGCCATGGCTTCGATGATCAGCACGCCGGGCATCACCGGGTGATGCGGATAGTGGCCGGGGAAGAACGGTTCGTTCATGCTGACGTTCTTCAGCGCCACGATCTCGACGCCCGGATCGATAGACAGCACACGGTCGATCAGCAGGAACGGATAGCGATGCGGCAGATGCTTCATGATCTGGTTGATGTCCATCGTGATACCACTCATTTCTCTTCTCCCTTCAATGATTCGATCTCTTGCTCAAGCTTGCGGATACGCGCGGCCATGTCGTCCAGATGGCGCAATTGCGCGGCGTTGCGGCGCCAGGCGTGGTTGTCGCTGAACGGGAACACGCCGGTATAGCTACCCGCCGCGGGGATGCTCTTGCCGACCAGCGTGCCGGCCGACACCTCGACCTGATCGGCGAGTTGCAGATGTCCGAGGATGATGGCGCCGCCGCCGATGCGGCAATAACGACCGATGCGCGCACTGCCGGCGATGCCCACGCAGCCGGCGATGGCGGTGTGCGCGCCGATGCGTACGTTGTGCGCCACCTGGATCTGGTTGTCCAGCTTGACGCCCTCCTCGATCACCGTGTCGTCCAGTGCGCCGCGGTCGATGGTGGTGTTGGCGCCGATCTCCACATGATCGCCGATGACGACGCGACCGATCTGCGGGATCTTCAGCCAGCGCCCGTCGTCCCAGGCGATACCGAAACCGTCAGAACCGATGACCGCCCCGGCATGCACGATGACGTGCGCACCAAGCCGGCAACCGTGGTAGACGTTGACGTTGGGATACAACCGCGTGTGTTCGCCCAGCACGGCGTCTTCGCCGATACTGCAATTGGCCATCACCACGCTGTGTGCGCCGATGCGGGCACCGGTGCCGATCCATACGTTAGCGCCGATATGCGCATCCGGTGCAACCTCGGCGCCGGCTTCGATCACCGCGCTGGGATGGATGCCGGGCATATATTCACGCAGCGGATTTAGGAACGCCGACAAGCGGGCGAAATAGGCATAGGGATTGGCGGCGACGATGCGCGGGCGCTGGGTCAGCTCGGCATCCGCCTCGCCCAGGATCACCGCGGCGGCATGGCTGTCTTCCAGTTGCTTGCGGTATTTGGCGTTGGCGAGGAAGGCGATCTGCCCCGCCCCGGCCTGCTCCAGCGTGGCGATCTGTGTCACCACGGTGCTCGCATCCCCCTGCACACGCCCGCCGAAACGGGCGACGATGTCCGCCAGACTGTAACTCACTCGTGCTCCCGGATTATTTGGCTGCGTCGGGCAAGGGCTCGTCGGCCAGATAGCGCAGCACCTTGTCGGTGATGTCCACCTTGGGGTTGCGGTACACCGCCTCTTGCAGGATGACGTCGTACTGCTCGCTCTCGGCGATGGCACGGATGGCCTTGTCAGCCTTGGCCAGGATCTGCGCGACCTCTTCGTTCTGGCGCAGGCTGAGATCTTCGCGGAACTCGCGCTGGCGCGTCTGCAATTGCAGGTTCAGGTTGGCGATCTCACGTTCCTTGATGCGGCGAGAGGAGTCGGACAACTGGGCACGGTTCTTCTCCAGGTCGTCCTGCGCATCCTTGATCTGCCCGGCCAGGCGCTTGATCTCCTGGTCGCGCACAGCGAATTCCTTGTCGATCTTCTTCTGCGCGTAGAGAGCCTGTGCCGATTCGCGCAGGATGCGCTCGGTATCCACGATGCCGATGCGCGACTCGCCCGCCTGCGCGGCGCAGGCGAACAGCCATGCACCGGCCATGATTGCCATGATGGAAGTCTTCATATGCTCTCCCTTGCGTGCCATCAGAACATGCCACCCATGGTGAACTGGAAGCTCTGCAGCTTGTCCTGCGGCTGCGCGTTCAGCGCCCTGGCCCAGCTCAACTGGATCGGACCGGCCGGCGAGAACCAGGTCAGTCCGAGGCCGCCAGCATAGCGCATTCCCTCGGAGGCCGGAACTTGGGTGTTGTCGCCATAGACCGCACCACCGTCCAGGAACAGACCGAGGCGCAGGGACTGATTCTTCTCCATGCCGGGCATGGGGAACAGCAGCTCGGCATTGGCCAGCACGCGACGGTTGCCACCCAGCGAATAGTTGCTGGCATCGCGCGGACCGAGCGAGTTGTAGTCATAACCGCGTACGGAGCCGGGACCGCCGGCGTACAGGCTTTTGAAAAACGGCAACGCCATGCCGCTGTAGCCGTTAGCCGAACCCAGGTCGCCGTTGAGGTGCAGGGTGAAGGACTGGCTGAGCGGCACATACCACTGCTGCGCATAGGTGAGCTTGTAATAGCGCTGACCGGACACTGGCAGCGAAGCCTCCAGCATGGCGCGCTGGGTCGAGCCTTCCTTGGGGAAGATGGCGCTGTCGCGCGTGTCGCGCGACCAGCCGATGGTGCCGATCACGTTCTGGTTGGTCTCACCGAAGGTGGCGATGTAATCCACGAAGCGCTGCGGACTGGAAGCGACCAGACCGATGGTGGTGTTCTCCAGCGCCAGGCCATAGTTCCAGGACTCGTCGTCGCTGATCGGCACGCCGAAACGCACGCCCGCGCCATAGGTGTCCGAGGTGTACTGGCTGACCGTGGTGGTGGTGGTGTTGGAACGGCGCTTGTAGAGGTCGAAACCGCGGCTGATACCGTCGTCAGTGTAATAGGGATTGGTATAGGACACCGAGTACACCTGGTTGATGCGGCTGGTGTTGATCTGGGTGGACAGGTAGTTGCCGGTGCCGAACAGGTTGCTCTGCGTGACGCCGCCCATCAGGGTCAGGCCCTCGCCGTTGCTGTAGCCCATACCGATCTGGAAGTTGCCGGTGGATTTCTCGGCCACCGTCAGGTCCAGGTCGAGCTGGTCGGTGGAACCGGGCACCTGCCGCGTCTCCACGTTGACGCTGTCGAAGAAGCCCAGGCGGCTGATGCGCTGCTTGGATTTCTTGATCTTGGAAGTGGCGAACCAGCCGCCTTCCATCTGGCGGAACTCGCGGCGCACCACTTCATCCTTGGTCTTGTCGTTGCCGGAGATGTTGATGTTGCGCACATAGGCGCGCTGCATGGGATCGACCACGAAGGTGAATGCGACCTGATGCTTGTCCTTGTCGATGTCCGGCACGATGTTGACGTTGGCGAAGGCATAGCCCTCCTCGCCCAGATTCTCGCGGATCTTCTCCGAAGCGGCAGTCAGCGCTTCGCGTGAGAACACCTGCCCCGGCTGCACATCCACCATGGCACGCAAGGCTTCGTTGCTGAACACGTTGCGCGCCCCCGCCATCTTGATGTCGGAGATGGTGTATTGCTCACCTTCGGTCAGGTTGAGCGTGATGTAGATGTCTTTCTTGTCGGCCGAGATGGTGACATTGGTGGAATCGAGGCTGAAATCCATGTAGCCCGAGTTCATGTACAGGCTGCGAATGGCTTCGATGTCGGCGGACAGTTTGGGTTTGGAATACTGGTCGTTGCTGGTCAGCCAGGTGAACCACCCTGGTGTGGTCAGCTTCATCTCGTCCAGCAACTGGCTCTCGCTGAAATGCTTGTTGCCGATGATATTGATCTGGCGGATCTTGGACGGCTTGCCTTCCACTACCTTGATGCTCACCGCCACGCGGTTGCGTTCAAGGTCGGTGACCGTGGTCTTCACCGCCACCGCATACTTGCCGCGCGCGATGTACTGGCGCTTCAGTTCGTTCTCTGACTTCTCCAGTACGGAACGGTCGAAGATGCGCCCCACGGCGAGGCCGACGCGCTGCATGTTCTCCAGCAGTTGCGGCTTGGGAAAGTCCTTGATGCCGTCCAGCTCGACGCTGGCGATGGTGGGACGCTCCTGCACGCGCACCACCAGCACATCGCCCTCGGCCAGCAGCTTGACGTCCTTGAAGAATCCGGTAGCGAACAAGGCATGCAACGCGGCGGTGGCATGTGCATCGTCCAGCGTGTCCCCGACCTTGACCGGCAGATAGCTGAACACCGTACCGGCTTCCGTGCGCTGGATGCCCTCGACACGGATGTCCTTGACGACGAAAGGCGCCGCCGCCCAGGCGTTCGCAGCGAAGACAAGCGCGAACACGCCCGCGAGTTTTCTGAAATCCATTATTCCCTAACCTAAAATCAGGCGGCTCACGTCGTTGTATAACGCGAAAGCCATCATGGTCATCAGGAGCGCGATCCCGACTTTCTGCCCTGCTTCCCAGAGCCTGTCGGAGACCGGACTTCCCTTGAAAAATTCCACCGAATAATACAGCAAATGTCCGCCATCCAATAACGGGATGGGCAACAGATTGAGGATGCCGAGACTGATGCTGATCAGCCCCAGGAAACCGATGTAGGCGCCCAAGCCCATCTGCGCCGATTGCCCAGCGTAATCGGCGATGGTGATGGGGCCGGACAGGTTCTTCAGCGACACCTCGCCCAGCAGCATCTTGCCCATCATCTTGAGGCTGATGACGGCAGTCTCCCAGGTACGGCGCAACGCCTCGTCCAGCGCCGGCAAGGGGGCGTAATGCACATCGACCAGCAAGGCATCGAAGGCCGCGCGGTCGATCTGCGCACCGGCGCCGATACGCCCGACACGTTCCCCTTGGTCGTCGACCGCAGCCGGCGTCAGCAGGAGGGTCTGCGTCGCGCCATCACGCTCGATCTCCACTTGCACCGTCTGTTGCGGATGTGCGCGTATCACCTGCACCCAGTCATCCCACAGCGCGATCGGCTGGCCATCCACACGCAGCACGCGATCGCCTTCGCGCATGCCGGCCTGCATGGCGGCACCGTCGGCCGCGAGCTTGCCGATCACCGGATAGACCGGCGGCTGATAAGGCTTCAGCCCCAGCTTCAACATGAAATCGCCATCCACATCTGCCGCCGACAGCGCACGCATGTCCAGCGTACGCTGGGTCATGCCGCCATCCGCGGCACGCACTTCCAGCACGGCGGAGCGTTGTTGCAGGATCAGGTCGAGCAGCATCCAGCGCACTTCCTGCCAGCTCGGCGCCGCCTGGCCGTCCACGCTGACGATGGTGTCCTGCGTGTGCAATCCGGCCATGGCCGCCGGCGTCTCGGGCGCCACCTCGCCGATCACCGGCTTGAGGCCGGGCACGCCGTACAGGAACAAGGCCCAGTACAGCACCACGGCCAGCAGCAGATTGGCCAATGGCCCCGCCACCACGATGGCCATGCGCTGCAACACCGGCTTGCGGTTGAACGCGCGCGACAACTCATGCGGCGCCACCTCGCCTTCGCGCTCGTCCAGCATCTTCACATAGCCCCCCAGCGGGATGGCGGACAAGGCCCACTCCGTACCATCGGCGCCGGAGCGGCGCGAATAGAGCACACGCCCGAAACCGACCGAGAAGCGCAACACCTTGACATCGCACCAGCGCGCCACTTGATAGTGGCCGTATTCATGGAACACCACCAGCACCACGATGGCGACGACGAAGGCGAGCAAGGTGGTCATCGACGGATCCACTCCTGCGCGGCACGGCGTGCCGCCGCATCGGCCTCCAGCACATCCTGCAAGGCCTGCACCTCGCGGCGCGGCACGGCGGCCATCACCGCTTCGATCAAACGCGGGATGTCGAGGAAGGCGATCTGCCGCTCAAGGAAGGCGGCCACCGCCACTTCGTTGGCGGCATTGAGCAGCGCCGGCACCGTGCCACCGGCACGCAAGGCCTGATAGGCCAAGGCCAGACATGGGAAGCGCTGGAAGTCGGGGGCGATGAAATCGAGTTTGGCGATAGCGAACAGGTCGAGCGGCGCAACGCCCGCCTCGATGCGTTCCGGCCAAGCCAGCGCATAGGCGATAGGCGTGCGCATGTCGGGATTGCCCAACTGCGCGATCACCGAACCGTCGATGTATTGCACCATGGAATGGATCACGCTCTGCGGATGCACCACCACCTGGATGTCGTCGGCAGCGGCGTTGAACAGCCAGTGCGCCTCGATGACTTCCAGCCCCTTGTTCATCATGCTGGCGGAATCCACCGAGATCTTGCGCCCCATGCTCCAATTGGGATGGGCACAGGCTTGTTCCGGCGTGACGTCCCGCAACTGCTCCAGTGGCGTGTAACGGAACGGGCCTCCGGAGGCGGTGAGCAGGATCTTGCTGACGCCGCTGTGCCGCATGTCGCCCGCGTAACCGCGCGGCAGCGACTGGAAGATGGCGTTGTGCTCGCTGTCGATGGGCAGCAGCACCGAGCCGCTGCGATGCACCGCATCCATGAACAGGTGGCCAGCCAGCACCAGCGTCTCCTTGTTAGCCAGCAGCACCTTCTTGCCGGCCTCGGCCGCCGCCAACGTGGGGCGCATGCCCGCGGCACCGACGATGGCTGCCATCACCGCATCGACCTCGGGCAAGGTGGCGACACGCACCAGCGCATCCTCACCGCACAACACCTCGACCGGCAAACCGCTGGCGGCGATACGTCGACGCAGACGCTCGGCCGCCGCTTCATCCAGCAACACGGCGAAGCGCGGCTGGAAGCGCTGGCACTGCTCGAACAGCAGCTCGTCCTGCTGGTTGGCGGTCAGCGCACTGATACGGTAACGGTCGGGATGGCGTGCGACGACATCCAGCGTGCTTTTGCCGATGCTGCCGGTGGCACCGAGTACGGTGATGTTCTGCACGCGCTGCACTAGTTCATCCCGTGCAGCAGCAACGCCAGCATGGCCAGCGGCAAGGTGGAGGTCAGCGCATCGATGCGGTCCAGCAGGCCGCCGTGTCCGGGCAACAGCGCACCACTATCCTTGACCCCGGCCTGCCGCTTGATGGCCGATTCGAACAGGTCGCCCAGGATGGCCAGCACCACCCACCACCAGGCGGTGAGCATCATCGCCGGCAGGATCTGCAAGCGCGAGAATTCCTCGCTCAGCGACCACACCAGCGCGACATAGATGGAGACGCCGAGGATGGCGCCAGCGACCCCTTCCCAGGTCTTGCCCGGGCTGATGCTGGGCGCCAGCTTGGTCTTGCCGAACTTGCGCCCGGCGAAATAGGCGGCACTGTCGGCCACCCACACTACGCCCATCACGAACAGCAGCATCCACGGGCTGGGCGCCCAGGCGCGCAGGTCGATCATCGCCAATCCGGTCGGCACCAGCACCAGCCAGCCGACCAACATCATCAGGCCGTTATGTTTCACCTTGACGCCGCTCATCAGCCAGGCCGGCACCACGATCAGCCACAACAGGGCCGACAGCAGATAAGCGGACAGATGGGCATAGTTGTCGATCCCAGTAGGCAACACGGTGTCCAGCGCCAGCAGCCCCAGCATCAGCGCCAGCGTCGCACCCCAGTACAGCTTGGCCGCCTGTCCCTGCAGACCGGCCAGACGTGCCCATTCCGAAGTGCCTTGCATCACCATCACCACCACCAGCAGCGACCACGCCACCGGCGGCAACAGGAACAAGGCGGCCAGCAGCAGGACCAGCAGCACGGCTGCGGTGATGACGCGCGATCTAAGCATCTTCTTCCTTCTTCAGTTGTTCGCTGGTGCGGCCGAAACGGCGCTCACGCTTTTGGTAGGACTGGATGGCGACCTCCAGCGCGGCACGATCGAAGGCCGGCCACAGGATGTCGGTGAAATACAGTTCGGTGTAGGCCAGCTGCCACAGCAGGAAGTTGCTGATGCGCTGTTCGCCGCCGGTACGGATGAACAGGTCCGGCTCCGGCGCATAGGCCATCGACAGGTAAGGTGTCAGTTCTTCTTCCTCGAAAGCGCTGGCGCGTTCGGGATGGGCCTGACTCAAGGCATGCATGGCCTGCATGATGTCCCAACGCCCGCCGTAGTTGGCTGCGATGGTCAGGGTGAGGCCGCTATTGGCGGCCGTGAGCTGTTCGGCTTCCTCGATGTAACGCACCAGCTTGTCGTCGAAACGGCTGCGGTCGCCGATGATCTTGAGACGGATATCGTTGCGGTGCAGATTGGCGACCTCGCGCTCCAGCATCTTGAGGAACAGCTGCATGAGGAAGGACACCTCATCCGCCGGGCGGCGCCAGTTCTCGCTGCTGAAAGCGAACAAGGTGAGGTAGCTCACGCCCAGTTCGCGACAGGCCTTGACCACCTCGCGCACCGACTCCACCCCGCGCTGATGCCCCATCACGCGCGGCATCAGACGCTGTCGTGCCCAACGCCCGTTACCATCCATGATGATGGCGATATGGCGCGGGACAGTGGATGTCTCGGGGATGGTGCGGGTTGAGCTTTTGAAGAAGGCCATTTTCAGGATTTGGGAATTGGGAATTGGGATTCAGGAGGGGCGAGGAAACATACTCAATCCCAAATCCAAAATCCTAAATCCCCAATCCTTCTAGATCGCCATCAGGTCGGCTTCCTTGACCTGCAAAGCCTTGTCGATCTCAGCCACGAAACGGTCGGTCAGTCTCTGCACCTCGTCTTGTGCGCGGCGCTCGTCGTCTTCGCTGACCTCCTTGTCCTTGAGCAGCTTCTTCAGCTGCTCGTTGGCTTCGCGGCGGATGTTGCGCACAGCGACTTTGGCGCCCTCGCCTTCGCTCTTCACCACCTTGATCAGATCGCGGCGGCGCTCTTCGGTGAGCATGGGCATCGGCACGCGGATCAGGTCGCCATTGGTGGCGGGGTTCAGGCCCAGGTCGCAATCGCGGATGGCCTTCTCGATCTTGCCCACCATGTTCTTCTCGTATGGCTGAACGCCGATGGTGCGTGCGTCGGCCAGCGTCACGTTGGCCACCTGGTTCACCGGTACCATGCTGCCGTAATACTCGACCTGCACATGGTCGAGCAGACCTACGTGCGCACGGCCGGTGCGGATCTTGCTGAGGTCGACCTTTAGCGCCTCCAGCGATTTGTGCATCTTCTGTTCTACGTTCTTCTTGATTTCAGAGATCATTGCTTGCTGCTCCTAATCCACGCGTACCAGGGTGCCTTCTCCTTCGCCGAACACCACGCGCTTGAGCGCGCCCGGCTTGAAGATACTGAATACGATGATGGGCAACTTCTGGTCGCGACACAAGGTCAGCGCCGTGGCGTCCATCACCTTGAGATTCTTGCTGATCGCCTCATCGAAGCTCAGGCTCTGATAACGGATCGCATTGGGGTTCTTCTTGGGATCGTCGGTATAGATACCGTCGACCTTGGTGGCCTTGATCACCACGTTGGCGGACATCTCCACGCCGCGCAATGCGGCAGCGGTGTCGGTGGTGAAGAACGGGCTGCCGATGCCGGCCGCGAAGATCACCACCTTGCCGTCTTCCAGATAACGCAAAGCCTTGCCGCGGATGAACGGCTCGGCCACCTGCTCCAGACTCAATGCCGACTGCACACGACACTCAAGGCCGGCGCGCGTCATCGCATCCTGCAAGGCCATCGAGTTCATCACCGTGGCCAGCATGCCCATGTAATCAGCGGTGGCGCGATCCATACCCGCGGCGGCCGGCGCCATGCCGCGGAAGATATTGCCGCCACCGACCACCATCGCCACTTCCACCCCCAGGTCATTGACCTCCTTGATCTCGGCCACGATGCGTTCGACCACGGCACGGTTGATGCCGTAGCTGTCATCGCCCATCAGGGCTTCGCCGGAGAGTTTGAGCAGGATGCGTTTGTAGGCGGGTGCGGTCATGGCGTCCTTTCGATCACTTCTTGGCAGCAGCAGCGGCGGCAGCCACTTCGGCGGCGTAGTCCTCGACCTTCTTCTCGATGCCTTCGCCCACCACGAACAGCTGGAACGCGGACACGGAAGCGCCCTTGCTCTTCAGCAGTTGCTCGATGGTCTGCTTGCCGTCTTCGGCCTTGACGAACACCTGGCCCAGCAGGGTGACTTCCTTGAGGAACTTCTGCACGGTACCCTCGGCGATCTTCTCCAGCATGGCTTCCGGCTTGCCGGATTCCTTGGCCTTCTCGATGGCGATGCGACGCTCGGTAGCGATCAGCTCGGCATCCACACCGGAGGCGTCCACGGACTTCGGCTTGGAAGCCGCGATGTGCATGGCGATGTCCTTGCCCATGTTCTCGTCGCCGCCTTCATAGCTCACCATCACGCCGATCTTGTTGCCGTGCAGATAGGTGGCCAGCTTGCCGCTGGTAGTGGCATAACGCTCGAAACGACGCACGGTCACGTTCTCGCCCAGCTTCATCACCAGCGCCTTGCGATCTTCTTCCACGGAGCCCACGCCATTGGCCAGCTTCATGCCGGACAATGCCTCGATGTCGGCCGGGTCGTTCTTGGCCACGGTCTCGGCGACGTTCTTGGCGAAGGCCATGAAGTCGTCGTTCTTGGCCACGAAGTCGGTCTCGCAGTTCACTTCCGCCACAGCGCCGGTCTTGCCGTCGGCAGCCAGGTAGGAGCCGATCACGCCTTCGGCGGTGACGCGCGATGCGGCTTTGCTGGCCTTCGCGCCGCTCTTGATACGCAGCAGCTCTTCCGCTGCCTTGAAGTCGCCGTCGGTCTCGACCAGCGCCTTCTTGCATTCCATCATGCCGAGGCCGGTCGCCTCGCGCAGTTCCTTGACCATGGTTGCGGTGATTTCCGCCATTTCAAACTCCTAACTTTTTTCTACAGGATTCAGGTTACAAAAAAGGGGGCTTGCGCCCCCTTTTGACGGAGAGGCCGTTCAGGCAGCTTCCTTGTCCGCGATCTGCTCGACCAGATCTGCGGTCGCTTGCTCGCGACCTTCCAGGATTGCATCGGCCATGCCGCGTGCGTACAGGCGGATCGCTTGGCTGGAGTCATCGTTACCGGGGATCACGTAATCCACACCGGCCGGGCTGTGGTTGGTGTCGACCACGCCGATGACCGGGATGCCCAGCTTCTGCGCTTCATTGACGGCACCCTTCTGGTAGCCGACGTCGATCACGAACAGCGCATCGGGCAGACCCTGCAGTTCCTTGAAACCGCCCAGGCTGCGCTCCAGCTTTTCCAGTTCGCGACGCAGCATCAGACCTTCCTTCTTGGAGATCTTGTCGATGCTGCCGTCGGCGATCATCGCTTCCAGATCGCGCAGACGCTTGATCGAGGTCTGCACGGTCTTGAAGTTGGTCAACATGCCACCCAGCCAGCGGTGGTCGACGAACGGCATGCCGCAACGGGCCGCTTCTTCGCGGATGATCTCGCGCGCCTGACGCTTGGTCGCCACGAACAGGATGGTGCCCTTCTTCGCTGCGATCTTGCGTACTTCCTTCAGCGCGTCGTTGAACATCACGACGGTCTTTTCCAGGTTGACGATATGAATCTTGTTGCGATGGCCGAAGATATAGGGGGCCATCTTGGGATTCCAGAAACGGGTCTGGTGACCGAAATGGACACCCGCTTCCAGCATTTGACGCATAGTGACTGCTGCCATGATTACTCCAATCGTTAAGGGTTAAGTTCTTCCACCCGTCAGCCTGATCCCCGACTTCGCGGAGACACCCCAACATGAACGGGCGTGAGGATTACCGTCCATCCGCAACTGCCGGATAAACGGGGCGCGCATTGTAACCGAAGCCCTTGGCCGACTCAAGCCGACACACCGGCCGGACAAGTGCTGCCGGTTTGATGCCATAATCGGCCATCGGTCCGCCTCGGACAACGAAGGAAATACCATGCAACGACGGACGTTGTACCGCGCCATCCGCAACTATGTCGCCGCCCTGGCGGTAGCCGCGACGGCGGCCGTTCTGGTGTTCACCATCATCATCACGCGCGACAACCTGCCCTGGACCGCCTTCCTCACCGGCGTACTGGTCGCCGCCATCCTCGCCGAAGCGGTGCGCGCCTCGCGCTCGGAATGGCTGCTGATGCGCCGCACCGCACAACTGGCCGCGCTGAAGAACAAGCTGGAACGCGAATCCCTGTTGCGCAAGCATGCGGAACAGAAGAACGCCGTCGACCACCCTCGCCTGCAGATCATGGATGAAGCGCTGTCCACCATGATCGCCCAGTTCGACACCAAGGGACTGTGCCGTTATCACAACCGCGCCTTCCAGGACTGGCTGGGATTGCGCCCGGAACAGATCGATGGACGCCACCTGCGCGAGATCCTCGGCCCCAGGACATACACCGAGATCGCCACTGCGGTGCGCCAGTCGCTGGACGGGCAGGACATCCACTACGAACGCACCCAGCAGATGCCCAACGGCGCGCTGTACCGGCTGTCGGTGGAGCATGTGCCGCAATACGACGAGGCCGGCAAGGTGAGTGGCTTCTATTTCCTCGCCGACGACATCACCGCACGCAGCGACGTTGCCGCGCCCGTGGCGCCGGTCGATAGCAGCGAGATGACCGGGCAGGACCTGTTCCTCGAGACCTTCTCCGAACAGGTCACCGGCCAGAAGGATGCCGGCAAACGCATCATCGCCGCCATCGAGCGCGGCGAGTTCCGCCTGTTCTGCCAGTTGATCGCGCCATTGCCGAGCGGCAGCGCGCAAGCGGAACATTACGAGATCCTGATACGCCTGCTGGAAGAAGAGGAAGGCTTGCTGCCACCGGGTGCGTTCTTCCCGCTGGCGGAACGGCATGGCCTGATGCCCTATCTGGACCGCTGGGTGGTGGAACATGTACTGTCGTGGTCGGTCAGCCACGCGCGCAAAGGCTCGATGTTCTTCCTCAACCTGGCACCGGCCACGCTGGGCGACCCGGAGTTCCCCGAGTTCCTGCACACCGCGTTGCAGGAATCCGGCGTCGCGCCTGACAGCCTGTGTTTCGAAGTGCCCGACGAAGAGCTCACGCGCCATGGCGCGATGACCGCAGAGTTCATCCGGCGCGTGCGCACCTGCGGCTGTCGCGTCGCCCTCAGCGGCTTCGGTCGCAACCAGGTACCGTTCGAACGCATCCGCGGTTTCCAGGTCGACCTGCTGAAGATCGACGGCAGCCTCATCCTCGGCTTGCTGCGCGACCCGGTAAGCCAGGCCAAGGTCGCCTCCATCGCCCAGGTCGCACACAAGATCGGCGTGCGTACTGTGGCGGAACTGGTGGAGAGCGATGAACTGATCGCCAGATTGACCGAGATGGGCATCGATTACGCGGAAGGTTTCGGCATCTCGCGCCCGCGCGCGCTGGAAGACTAGACGGCAACCCTGACCTCCAGGCCTTGCGCCCGGATACGCGCCGCGAACGCTTCCATCAGCGCCGATGGCAAGGCCGACAGACGCGGCGCTTCCGGCTGCAGGGATGGGCGAGCCAGACCGTAGAGCAGCACCCCGCGCGGTCGCACCCCTTGCTGCGCCAGCCCAGCCAGCAAGGACAGATAGTCGTCCTCATCCTGCGCTGTCGGTGCCTTGCCATCCAGCGCGAACCAGCAGGTCTGCAACCAGGTATTGGCACAACAGTCGATCGCCGACGTGAGATTGCGGCGCAACTGATCCAGCGTCATGCGCGTATCGTTGACCTGCGCCATCCCCGCCTCGCTGGCGCGATCCAGTTT